>JAAEPW010000035.1 GCA_024232355.1 Chloroflexota bacterium
CGGCGGCACAGGATTGGGGCTGGCGATTGTCAAGCAGACTATCGAGGCCCACGGGGGACAAGTTACAGTAGAAAGCACCGTAGGCGAGGGCAGTACGTTTACGATCAAACTGCCGTTGGAGGATGCGGATAGCTGAACGAGCAGCAGTGACTCACGCGACGGGCAACAGCGCTTCGCACAACAACAGTGCCAACGCGCTTTGCCCGTCTTTGATTTCGCCCCGTCGTGCCATCGCCAGCGCCTCGGACGCAGGCACCACTTTTGTCTCGATCAGTTCTGTCACCTCGTGCGCGCTTTGCTCTAGCTGTACCCCGGTTGCCAGGAAAACGTTGATTCGCAGGTTGCTGACACTGCTCGCGGCGAAAAAGCGCCCGACGTAACAGAGTTCTTTCGCTATCCCGCCGACCTCTTCGGCCAACTCTCGCCGCGCTGCTGCCTCCATATCTTCCTCGCCATCCACTGCCCCCGCCGGAACCTCACACAGCCATTCCCCTACCGGATGGCGATACTGGCGCAGCAGCACGACCTCTCCACCGGCAGTCACCGGCACGACAAACACTGCCCCGGGATGTTTCTGGTACGTATAGGTGTACTAGTGGACGCAAGGCACAAACAATTACACCTATCCTGACAGCCCGTTTAGTGTTACCCTCGCCTAAATCGCGGGCAAGATCTTTTGCAACCTTCCATCCCGTGCAAACCCCTGCTCTACCCG
>JAAEPW010000036.1 GCA_024232355.1 Chloroflexota bacterium
GCTGACCGCGACCGCGCTGCTGGGCGGCGACGTCAACGACCACATCGACGGCGGTCTGGTCATCAATATCGGCGACGTGACGTTGCTGACGGCCAACTTTGGCGAGGAGGTACCGGATGTCGCCCCGCCCATTGAGCTTACCCAGGCCGACATCAACGACGATGGCGCGATCAATGTGCAAGACCTGGCCCTCATTGGCGGCAACTATGAGATAGCGGGTTGCCAGGCGTGGTAAGATGAGCAAATCTCGATTCTCGATTCTCAAAATAACGAGGAGGAAACTGAAATGAAACGTAAAACTCTGTTCAATATGTTCTTTGTCTTGAGCCTGGTCTTTGGTTCGTTGCTGATCCAACCGGCTGTTGTCAGCTTTGCCCAAACGGATGGAGATGCTTGGGCCTGGGGCCATAACATTTATGACTCCCCTGAAATAACTCTGAAATCAACAAGCCCAAACTGGCTCAAAAGAGAGCACTGATCGCAACTGGACTTGCAGATTAGCCAAAAAAGAAACAAAAAAAGAAAACGCAGAGCTTTGTTGATCACTTTTTACC
>JAAEPW010000037.1 GCA_024232355.1 Chloroflexota bacterium
AACTGGTGACCATCATTGCCACCACCGGCACGCTCACCGATACGGTGTCCATAGACGTGCGGGGTTCTTATGCCTATCGCGTTTACCTGCCGATAGTGTTCAGAGACTAGCAGATTGCTTTGATCTCAAAGATTAAAGCAATCTAATTTGGGGAAATCAAATGAATCTCAAACGTCTGTTTATCTCTATCGCGTTTGGTCTGGCGCTGTGTCTGTCTATATCTGCATCTTTGACGGCGTCTACCGGATGGGATGGCCGCGTGCCGGAGAATATCCACGCCCACCTGCTCGCGTCGGGGGCCTGGGAGCAAGTAGAAAAAATCACTGCTGTCGATGGTGCGGGGAATGACACCTTTGGCTACGCGGTGTCCATCAATGGAGACACCGCCGTCGTCGGGGCGGAGGGAGACGACGCCAACGTTGGCGCCGTCTATATCTTTGAGCGGAACGAGGGCGGGGTCGACAACTGGGGCCAGATCGCCAAGCTCATCGCCGGTGACGACGCGGCGGGCGCCAATTTCGGCTGTGCCGTGGACATCAGAGTGGATACCGTCGTCGTCGGGGCGAATGGCGCCGATGGTTCCGGCGCGGCATATATCTTTGAACGGAACGAGGGTGGGGCCGGTAACTGGGGCCAGGTGGTCAAGCTTGCCGCCAGCGGCCTCATC
>JAAEPW010000038.1 GCA_024232355.1 Chloroflexota bacterium
CTCGAACGGAAATGCGGCACTGGGACCATCCTGTTTGCCAAAGGGGATCTGTACCAGTTGATCAAGAATGCGGGAGGCCTTGAGCAGCAAAGCGCTCTCTGGGATTCGCCGTATAACCTACAGTGAATGGCCGAGATGCAAAACGACGTGCTAACGTGCCGCACACAGTTGGGCACTACCAACCGACTGTATGGCGGACTGGTGACTGGTCAGTACGCTACTCAGGGAGGAATCGGATTGGTGGGACAGCCGAGGAAGTTCTACGCGCTGCTGCCCCAGCTGACGACGCTGGTGCTCTATGCCCATGAAGATGTGGATTCCATGATCTACCGGCACTTCAAGTTGGGAATGCCCAGACTTGAACTGGGACAGTACCTGATCGGTGTGGGAGGCGACGTGGACATGACCAAAGTGGGAAGGCAGATGTTGCAGTCTCGGGAGCGGGGAATGCAATGAACGGAGCCGGCAATGGGCCGAAGGGGCGTGACAATGGCGCTGGACCAAATCAACACTTACCGCAGCATCGTGGGAAGCGAGATGGGAGATCCAGTGCCGGTGCAGCAACTCCCGACCACGATGGATGACACTGTGCCTCCGTTGATGGTCATCCGGTTCTGAGAAGGGTTCTTCAAACGGCTGTTGCC
>JAAEPW010000039.1 GCA_024232355.1 Chloroflexota bacterium
AATCTGGGGCAAACCGGTAGCTGTGATAGTGGCATCTAACAGGCATATTTGCATAATACATACACACGTATCGCCACTCTCAGCATGGGGGATAAATGTAGCAAACCTAGTTTAGGAACACTGCAATTCCCTCCCTTCTTAGATTGGCCTAGGGGACGCTAAGTGACCACCCGTAGCGTTCGGGGTCTTGACGCAATGTCCGTTGTGACGTCGAGCATCCCTCATCGGCGCGAGCTCTGCAGCCAATGGTATCCGCCCGGACGTCCCGGTCTGGATCGTGGTTGGTCGATCGAGCAGCATCCCGGTCTGGGTCGTAGCCGGCCGATCGAGCAATGTCCTGCAGTCCCCATTCGGCTGGGGCTCCACTGACATCTCGCCCGGCGGAATGTCGTCTCTGGCTGCGGACTGGTGCATAGTCCGCGGTGCAGCGCTAGGCGAATTGGGCGACCTGACACTGCCAACGCCTTGGTCCCTGTGCGCCCGCGATTCCAGGTCCCATGTCGGCCATGGATCCCACGTGGCAGAGACGGTCCCCTCAGGGATCGATCGACTCGACGTATGCTGAAACGGAGGAAAGCAAGCACGAGACAGAGCACTGTTGCACCACACAAAACTAGAGGACAACTGCAGTGTACAGGATTGACGAGTACCCA
>JAAEPW010000040.1 GCA_024232355.1 Chloroflexota bacterium
GCCAGGATAAAGAGTTTGTTGCGAATGACCATCACGTGGCTGCGCACGATCTGGGCCACCTCTCCCCACCCCACCAGCGACAGGGCGACGATAAAGGCGATCTGCCCCCGCCGGATGCCGACAGCAAAGACGAGTACCATCGCCAGGATCAGGCCCGGGACGGCGGCCATAAACTCGGTCAGGGCGGTGACCGCCCGGTCGAGGGTGCTGTCGGGCCACCAACCGGCCACAGTCCCCAGCAAGAGTCCCAACAACAAACGGATCACCATCGCCACAAAGGCGACCATCAACGTTTGCCGCGCCCCATAGAGCAGCATGGAGAGCATGTCCCGCCCCTGGTTGTCGGTGCCCATCGGGTAGAGGTTGGAGGGCGCGAAAGGCGCGCGTTGCACTTCACCGTCAATGATCTGGATGCGGTCACGCAGGTAGGGGTTGTGGGGAGCCACTTCTGGCCCCAGGACGGCCACCAGGACAAAGATGGTGACCAGGACAGAACCAATGATGAACGAGCGGTCTCGTACTGCGCGGCCCAGTCGCTGCAAGATGGTTTGAGGTTTCACGCGACTCGCGCCTCCCTCACCCGCAGCCCAAGGTACAGGCACGAAACCCACAACAATAGATTGATCTGAACAAAGAGAACACGACTGGCGATATACATAAACACAGAAAACCCCCTCCCAACTCTAAACAACCGTATTACCTACTTATGATAATACCGCAAATACAGCCAGGAGGTTCACACAAAACACGCAACACGAAACACTATCCCATCAACGCACGAGCACGAAACACATCACCTGGAGTATGCCGTGGACGATGGCGAACACGAAAAAAGGGCTAAACAACGACTTTTCATCTTGTTTCCGTATGGATAGCAATGCCAAAAATAGCCCAATAGCAGCCGTGGCAAGCGGTGCAGACCATTGGAGCAGTGGAGGCATTCTACTCTTGTGCGGATAGTACCAATATGTACTGATCACCTCTAGCACCACAGCGATGCCAAAAGCCGCCCAGGTTCCCGGCGTCGTCAGGTGCTCGCGCCCGGTGACGAGAAGATAGATCAGCAACCACCCCAGGGGAGCCAGGGACCAGTA
>JAAEPW010000041.1 GCA_024232355.1 Chloroflexota bacterium
GGCTGTCGCCGCGGTTCCAGGATTCCAGATAGTAGGGGCCGGTGCCGATGGGGGCTTCGAGCAGTGTGCCGGTGCCGCCGGTCTCTTCCAGGTATTCCTTGGGCCAGATGGCAAAGGGGATAAAGGCCGCTTTGGACAGGAAGGCGGGGTCTGGTCGGCACATTTCGAACTGGACGGTGTGCGGATCAAGCGCCGTAATTGCCTTGATTTTGCCACCATAATCACAGTCCGGAGCAGCAACAGACATCAGTTCTTCCACCGGTTCCGGTGGTGCTTCGGTAGCTTCTGGTTCTGGTGGTGCTTCGGTAGCTTCTGGTTCTGGTGGTGCTTCTGTTGCTGGTACTGCTGGATCGTCTGCTGGTGGAGTGCCACACGATACCAACAGGCCAATGACCAAGATCACTGACACTAGGATACTTGAAACACGTAAGGTTTTCATTTGTCTCCTTCTTTTTTGAGATTTGCGAAATACTTGTACAACTTGAGCTTGTATACGAGAAATCAATGTGCGAACATTTAGAATATCAACAGTTGGCTATCACCTCCTTTATATGTGGCAGGCGCTGAAAAAAGATGCGTCTGCTATGGACGTCTTGGTAACAAATTAGACGACTTGCGCCTACAATTTAGGCGCTATTGAAGGAAATTCCTTTCTGTGATGTTGTAACGTGTACTGGCCTCGGGTTGAGGTAAATGCTATAAACGCAACCGAGGGTCGAGGGCGTCACGCAAGCCATCTCCTAGTAGGTTAAAGCCTAGCACTGTGAGCATAATCGCCAAACCAGGGAAAAATACCAGGTGTGGTGCGCTAAAGACCTGGTTGCGTTCAGCGGCCAACATGGACCCCCATTCGGGGTCTGGTGGTTGGGCGCCCAATCCAATGAACGAGAGGGCAGCTGTTTCCAAGATGGCTGTGCCGATACCCAATGTACTTTGTACGATCAGTGGAGAAATGGCGTTGGGTATGACGTGTAAGAAGAGGATTCTCAAGGGATTGGATCCAATTGATCGCGCAGACATGACGTATTCTTCCTCTTTGACTGAAAGCACACTGGATCGGATGACCCGAGCAAACCTTGGGACACTGATGATGGCAATTGCCATCATCGCGTTTATCAACCCGGGCCCCAGAACAGCCACAATGGCGATGGCAAGCAAAAGGAAAGGAAAGGCCAGTAACACATCGAGAACACGCATGATTACGTCCGAGCCCCATCCTCCGGCATAGCCGGCTATAGATCCCAGGAGCGTTCCAACTATTACGGCAGAACCAACAGTGACAAATCCAATAAACAGGGATATGCGGGTACCATGTATGATGCGGCTAAATTCGTCTCGTACATTGCCATCAATGCCCATCAGGTGCTGAGGTTGGTCAGCAGGACAACCTAGGATATGGATACAGGGGTCATCTCGTTTTCTGACCTCTTCGACTCCGATGAGCACCTGAACCGGATCGTAGGGTGCGATGACAGGAGCGAAAATAGCCACAAGGGTTAAGAGCAACAGGATAATCATTCCCGCGATTCCCGAACGTTGTCGAAAGAGGCGTCGGAGGGCGACTAGCCACAAGTTTTCGGAAGGGCGCGAGTCATTCTGGGAATTTGTAGTCAAAGTCATCATTATCATAGTCCATAGTCAGAGTGTATGTGTGTTTGTAAAGATGTTGTTTTTATTTTCCAAAGTTTCATTCGAGCCGAATGCGAGGATCAAGGAGGGCATACGAAAGGTCTACTGCCAAGTTCACAACAATGTATCCTAGCGCGACCACTACTGTGAATCCTTGAATGATGGGAAAATCGCGGGCAGTGATGGCCTCGTATAGACTTCGCCCTACCCCTGCCAGGCTAAAGATGGTCTCAGTCAGAATAGCGCCACTAAAGATTACCCCTAACTGGAGTCCTACAATCGTCACAATGGGCAACAATGCGTTGCGAAAGGCGTGTACCATCACTACTCGGCGTTCAGATAATCCTTTAGCTCGTGCTGTACGCATATAATCGAGTCCCAATACCTGGAGCATGCTGGAACGAGTCATACGGGCGATGATTGCGATAGGGATGGTACTGAGCGCGGATGAGGGCAGGATGAGGTGGGTGACCGCGTCCTTTAGGATCTCCCAGTCGAACGTAATCACCGAGTTAAAGATATACAGGTTGGCCAAGAATTCCATAATGTGATAGATGAAAGTCCCTTCTGTCAGTGTCCAGCCATAGACTTCATAGAATGGAACTGCTACCATACCAGGCGACAATCGTCCTGAAGGTGGAAGCCAGAAAGGTGTGTCTTTTAGCAACAGAGCAAAGATATAAGCCAGCATTAGGCCCAACCAAAATACGGGCATTGATACTCCGATGTTTGCCCCTACCATGGTGGCAACGTCGATAGCCGAGTTGTAGCGTAGGGCAGAGATGATGCCCATAGGGATGCCGACCAGGCATGCAATGAGTAATCCGAACGTACCTAGTTCGATCGTCATTGGCAAACGCTCGATCAATATTTGTGTGATTGGACGATTGAATCGAATCGAATTGCCAAAATCGCCACGGGCTATTTCGGTCAGATAGATGCCAAATTGAACGTAAATTGGCTTGTTTAATCCTCTTTCCTCGGCAAAGCGCTCGCAGACTTCAGCCGTGGCTCTTTCACCCAGTATTGCTCTGCAGGGGTCGCCGGGGATTGCCCGGGCCAAGGCAAATGTCACTGCCAAGACGCCGAACAAAACGGGCAATGAAGCAACGAGTCGTCGGATGGTGTATTTGATCATAACATTACTCCAAAACACAAGAAATGATGCGGGATGGCATATTGCCCGACAAAGGCGGATAAGCCACCCCGCATCGTCAGTTCACTCACATAAGGTGTTGTTCGGAAACAACATGGGGTGAATTGACTTGTTATTCAGCGTTCATCAAGACGTCCCACAGGTACGAATAGTACTGGAACGTACCCGTGTTGCCGACGTGCAGCGGGTTGGATGCGTCGATACCAACTGCCCAAGATGCAACCACATCTTCAGCGTCAAAGTCAGAGCCGTCGTGGAACTTGACACCTTCACGCAGGTAGCAGGTCCAGACGGTCACGTCATCGTTCGCCTCACACGATGTGGCCAAGGCGGGCACGGTGTCACCAGAGTCCATAGCGTAGAGCAACAATGGCTCATTGACCATTTCACATGCGTACAGTGACTCACCGTCGGACTCGTCACCACAGTAGAGGCTGATGGGCTCGGCGTTCTGCATAAAGACAAAGGTGTCACTGCCTGTGTCGACGGCAGGACCGTAC
>JAAEPW010000042.1 GCA_024232355.1 Chloroflexota bacterium
CACCTCGCACACTATCAGTGAGATATCGGCTGATACTCGCACCGCGCTCGAGACGATAGCTGCACAAATTGGGAGCTTTGTCGCGCGCGCACATGCAGAGAAAGCTTTGCGCGCGCAAACGCACGCGCTGCAAGAGAGTGAGCACTATCTCAAAGAGGCTCAGGCGATAGCCCGTCTAGGCTATTGGAAGTTGGACCCCGAAACCACCCAGGTCTCTGGATCCGATGAACTATTTGATATTTTCGGTCTGACCAGAGAGGAAGCAACCCTCGATGCATTTGTGGAAATCGTTCATCCCGATGACAAGAAATATAATCTCGATCATATTGAAAGGGGAATAGAGTACGGAGAACCTTGGGCTATCGAGCATCGTTTGATTTGTCGGGATGGAACCCTAAAACACGTACACGCCAAGGGAGAAGCCATCATCGACGAGACAGAAAAGGTCGTTTTACTGATAGGCACTGTGCAAGATATCACTGAGCGTAAGCAAGCAACGCACGCGCTGCGAGAGAGCGAAGAGAGATATCGAAACCTCGTGGAAACGACCCCCGATCCCGTTGTTTTGTTACAGGATGGTTTTTACCAATTCGTCAGCCCTGCTTTTACTAAAGTCTTTGGATATACACAGCAGGATGTTGATGCTGGTCTAAGCTTTTTTGATCTGGTCCAAGAATCTGACAAAGCGACAGTCCGTCAACGGTATAACGATCGGCTTGCTGGGAAATCCATGTCGAAAACCTTTCGTATTGACTTGGTAGCACAAGATGGTGCACTGGTGCCTTGTGAAACCTCAGCGACTCTGACGTGGTACAAGGGATGCCCCGCTGATTTGGTGACTATACGCGACATCACTGAACGGGTGCAGGGTGAAAAGGAGCGAGAGCGATTATTGGTCCAGATCCAAGAACAGATTCAGCAAGTGCAGCAGATTATGGATACCGTGCCAGAAGGCGTGCTCTTGCTGGATGCCAGCGGGCGGATTCTCCAGGCGAATCCAATGGCCGAGAAGAACTTGGCTGTCTTGGCCGATGCCAATGTGGGAGATACACTCACTCACCTGAGCAACCGTCCGCTGGAAGAGCTTTTGACCTCGCCTCCCCAAGGCCTATGGCACGATGTAACAGCCAATGAACAGAGCTTTCAGATCATCGCCCGATCTATCGAAGTTGGTCCCACGTCCGGTGGTTGGGTGCTGGTCATCCGCGATGTGACCCAGCAACGTGAGTTTGAACGCCGTATTCAACAACAAGAACGATTAGCCTCTGTGGGTCAACTGGCTGCTGGTATCGCTCACGACTTTAACAACATTATGGCCACCATCGTTCTCTATGCCCAGATGACGAAGCGAACCAAAGATTTGCCTGACCGCGTTCGCGAGCGGATGGCGACCATCAACCAGCAAGCCCAGCACGCCACCAACTTGATCCGGCAGATCCTCGACTTTAGCCGACGCTCGGTGCTAGAACGGTATCCTTTTGACTTGTTACCGTTCCTAAAAGAGCAAGTCCACCTGCTGGATCGCACTCTGCCGGAGAGCATCATAATCAAGCTAGATTATGGACCAGACGAGTACACCGTCAACGCCGATCCGACGCGAATGCAGCAGATGGTGACCAACTTGGCCGTCAACGCGCGAGACGCGATGCCAGAGGGGGGAGCATTTCACATTGAATTAGAACGAGTAGAAATCAAGTCTCGCCGGGAAGCACCTTTACCCGAAATGCAGACCGGGGAATGGGTTCAGATGATTATATCAGACACCGGGACTGGTATTTCACCTGATGTGCTGCCTCATATTTATGATCCCTTTTTCACTACCAAGGAGCCGGGCAAAGGCAGCGGTTTGGGGTTGGCCCAGGTACACGGCATCGTAGGGCAGCATGAGGGGCACATCATCGTGGATACCTGGTTGGACAAAGGGACAACCTTTACCATCTATCTGCCCACATTGCCAACGCATCCGCCGGAACCATCTAGTCTAGAACTGGAATCCCTCGTCACAGGTCAGGAGGAGACTATCTTGGTGATTGAAGATAATGTCAATGCACGGAAAGCGATGGTAGAAAGCCTGACTCTACTGAACTATCGAGTAATGGAAGCCACAAATGGCCACGAGGCACTGGAAATCTTGGAACAACACGGCGGCGAAATCGCGCTGGTACTGAGCGATGTGGTGATGCCAAAAATGGGCGGTATCGCATTGTTCCACACATTGAGAGAGCGTGGTTCTCAAGTGCCCATGTTGATGCTGACCGGCCATCCGATGGAAAAAGAGCTGGAGAGCTTGCGGGCGCAAGGGCTGAGTGGATGGTTGCTCAAGCCGCCAAACTTGGAAGAATTGGCCAGGGCAGTGAGTCAGGCTATGAAACAATGAGCCGTAATTGATAGAATGGGTATGATTACTCGAATCAGACAATTGCTTGCGCCACCAGTCTTTGAGGACGAAGAACAAACGCGCGTCGCCAGTCCGCTCAATGCTATCCTCTTGACCGTACTGATGGCGACGGTAGGGCTATCTATATGGCAGTTGGTATTCTACGGGCTGCCAGTGATCTATGAAGAATGGTTCACCATATTGGGCAATATGGTAATCGTTGTGTTAAGCGTAGGATTATTATTCTTTCTACGCCGGGGCTATGTACGGGTGACTGGTGTGGTGCTGTCGTCCGCGTTGTGGGGGGCAATCACCCTATGGATCTTTAGTTCTGATGGCATACACAATACCATTGTCGCCTCTTATTTTCTGGTCATTGCTATTGCGGGTCTGATTTTGGGTAGGCGCGCAGTCATCATCTTTGGCTTGGCTTGCATCTTGGCTGTGGCGGGGGTAGCCTGGGCCCAAAACAACAACTTTTTTCCTGCGACTGCTAAACGCTTGCATTCTTTTGAATTGCTCATGTTGATCGTGCTCCTGGGGCTGACAACGTTGCTGCTCCACTTTTCCGCACGCAGCACCGCCGAGGCGTTTGAACGCGCCCGCTACAACGAACGTGCTTTGGCTGAAAGTAACCGCGACCTGCAACGCGAAATCGCCGAGCGGGTGCAGGCGGAGGAGCATATCACGGCATCACTACGAGAGAAAGAGGTGCTCTTGAAAGAGATTCACCACCGCGTCAAGAATAATCTGTCCATCGTCTCTAGCTTGCTCGAATTCCAGTCTGAAACTGTCCAAAATGGACAATTTCGTGCCGCGTTCCAGGAAAGCCAGAACCGCATTCATTCTATGGCGCGTATCCACGAACACTTGTATCGTTCTCACGATCTGGCGCGGGTTGATATGGCGGAATACATCCAGGGGTTGATAGATTATTTGAATCAATCGTATGGAACGTACACCGTTGCTCTCCAAATAGATATCTTGGACATAGTATTGGATATTGACAGGGCCATACCTTGCGGTTTAATCATCAACGAACTGGTCTCTAATGCCCTAAAGCACGCTTTTCCCCCTAATTGGGAAGGAACAGAAAAAGTCCGCGTTGCCTTGCACTTGGATGATGGACAATGTCATCTGATAGTCAGCGATAATGGCGCCGGCTTGCCCGTCGATTTCGAGCTTGAAAATGCAAGCCACGTGTCATTGGGATTGAGATTGGTCAATCTACTCACCCGGCAGATCAAAGGTACCCTCCAAGCAAATAGAGAGGGTGGAACAACTTTTAGACTCGCCTTTCCTATTCCTAAAAGGAAATAATATCATGGGCACAAATAAACCATCGACTGAACGCCCCCCATCATCTTCCCTGCGCATCCTGCTGGTCGAAGACAGCAAACACGACCAACTGGCCTTTCACCGGGCATTCGAACAAAGTCCGGTTTCCGTCGAAATCACGGTATACGAGCGGGCAGAACAAGCCCTGGAACAATTGCAGACTAGTGCAGCCCCCTTTGACTTGGTGGTTTCCGATTACAGGCTGCCTGGTATGTCTGGCCTGGACATGTGCCGGGAGCTGGTCGAACAAGAGTGCCCTTTGCCCATAGTCATGCTGACTGGAACAGGAACAGAATACTTGGCCGTCGAGGCACTCAAGATAGGTGTGGATGATTATATCATCAAAGACCCCGGTCACGGCTACTTGAAATTGTTGCCGGTGGTGCTTCCAGATGTAGTGAACAGACACCGTGATCGTTGGGCCCGCCAGCAGGCGGAAGAGGCGTTGTGGCATCACACAGCGCAGTTGGAGGCGCTGCGCAAAGTGGGGCTGGAACTCACCGCCCAGTTGGATCTAGATACCCTTCTCTATTCCATCGTATCGCAGGCCCTCGAACTGTTGGGAAAAACTTCTGGGGGGCTATATCTCCGCCAGCCAGACCGAGACGTGTTAGAGTGGACTGTGGCTATTGGTCCTCGTTCAGTTCCTCTAAAGAGCATGCTTCGGCAGGGTGAAGGGCTTGCCGGGCGAGTCTGGGAGACCGGTGAACCGCTCATTGTGAACGACTATCAGCATTGGGAGGGACGGGCGGCCATTTTTGAGGGTTTTTTCTTGAAAGCAGTTATGGGTGTGCCCATTCGTTGGGGCGATGGGTTTTTGGGCGTGTTGAACGTTCTGGCAGAACCGCCGCACATTTTTTCTCCAGCCGATGCCAAACTGTTGAGCTTGTTTGCTACCCAGGCAGCCATTGCTATTCGTAATGCCCGTCTCTTGCAGGGTGAACGAGAACAGCGAGAGATGAGCGATGCCCTGGCAAAAGCGGCAGCCGCCGTCAACAGTACCCTGGACCACGACCAAGTGCTCGACCACATCTTGGAGCAAGCAGAGCGCGTCATTGCGGGAGACGCTTGCAACATTATGTTGGTGGGGGAAAACAACACTGTGCGGACAGTTCGTTCGCGAGGATACGAGCATTTGGGCAAGGGAATCTTTGACACTCCCTCTTCCATTACCGAGTATGCCAGCCTGGAAAAGATGATACAGACGGGAGAACCACTCGTTATCCCGTATACCGCTGCTGACCCTGATTGGGCCCCGCGCGAGGGTTGGGAGTGGCTGCAATCCTACGTGGGCGCGCCTATCCGTGTGGCTGGCCTAATAGTCGGATTTTTGAGTGTGGACGGCGTCTGGCCAGGACAGTTCAACCTTGGCGACGTCCAACGGCTCCAAGCTTTTGCGTACCACGCTGCCACCGCCATCCAAAATGCCCGATTATACCAAAGACTGCAAAAGCACGCCGAGCAGTTGGAGCAGCGAGTGTATGAACGAACGGTTGAGGTGCAAGTGCAGTATGCACGGCTGGATGCGATTCTCAGCAGTACGACCGATGGTATCATTGTTACCGATGAACGAGGAAAAATCCTCCAAGCCAACCCGATCGCGCAAACCTGGCTTACCCAGACCCTTTCTCCAGGGGATGCGGGGCAGTTGAGAGAAGCGATACAAAATGTGGCAACACAGACAGAGGGGCAACCGGTGAAACTGTTAGAGCTAACCGGGTTTGACCTGGAACTGAGCGCAGGCACTATCTCGGCGTCTGGGGCAATCTCAGAGCCATCGATGAGGGAAACAGTCCATGATCGGCCTCAAGAGACAGGATCGGAGAATCCGACGACCGTAGTCGCCGTTCACAACGTCAGCCATCTCAAGGCGCTGGACCGTATGAAGACCCTCTTTGTCAACAATGCGTCTGATGAACTGAGCCAACCCACCGCGACCATCAAGGCATTTGTTTACTTGATACAGTCGACGTCCCCAGAAAGCGCCAAGTGGGAGCAGCATCTGGATATATTGGTGCAAGAGGTAGACCGGCTTGAACAGATGGTCAAGGACATCAGGCAGATATCGAGCATTTACACCGGACGACTACAGACACAGCCTCGTCTGGTCTCTCTTGATGAACTGGCTGAGGCAGCCATCGCCAGCCACAAGAGCCTGGCCCAAGCACGAGGGGTAACAGTAGTGCATCGTCCGATAGGTACAGAGACGGAGCCGGGATCGGTAATATCGATAGACCCCAAACAAATGATGCAAGTGATAAACATTTTGGTGCAAGACGCGATTCATTACACACCAGAAAAGGGATGTGTGACGGTTTCGACTGAGGGAAAAGATATTGATGGGTGCGCCGGGGTCATGGTGATAGTGTCAGATATGGGTGAGGCGATACCCTCAGAAGATCTGCCGCACCTCTTTGAACGGTTCTTTCGAGAAAAAGAGCCGACTTCGGCGCGGGTATCCGAAACCGGCTTGCGCTTGATGATCGTCAAGGGAATCGTGGAACTGCACGGCGGCCGGGTGATGGTAGAGAGCCACAATGGCCAAGGCAACATTTTTGCTGTATGGTTGCCATCCTAATCCCTGGAGGAGGCTACCAGTTTATAGTGTGCTGTTGGGCGCTCAAGTGTCTACTATGAACAGATTTTGGGCCTACTCAAACTTTGGCTCTATATCTGCCGGAACCTCTACTTCTTGCGCTTTGGGTTTGCGTGGGCGATATGGTGTATTCAGCCCCAGGAACACCAGCCAACCGGCCAGAAACGCCAGCAAGCCAACTACCCCAATCCCCGCCAGTTGGCAGATCGATTGGCCGATACCATCACCGACAAAAGCATCCGCTGGAAAGAAACCAGTCACACCCATACCAGCTATGGTGTGATAGCTGTTCGTCCCCACGCGATTCCACCCCTGCCCCCACCGTCCATCGGCAAAGAGAGCGACTGCCAATCCGCCCCACACACCACCGATAATGCCCAACGGCACCGCCGCTGTTCCGTCAGGAAAACGGAGCACGCGCTCTACCACGTAGACGCCCAGCGGCAGCAGCAGCCCGGCCACAACACCGATCACAAGCGCCGCCAGCGGCGGCACGAACGGCGCTCCTGCCGAGACGGCGACGAATCCAGCCACCGCTCCCCGCGCCGACATCAATGCATCAGCTTGGCCCACCGTAATAAAGCAGTAAATCTGCGTGACGAGAATCGCCCCCGCTCCGGCTAGCAGGCCGTTGACCGCGATGCGTTCCAAACTCAATGTCGCCCCGACGATGTGGAAAGGCTGGCTCAAAGACCACCCCATCCAGCCCAAGCCAAACAGTAACGCGCCCAGATTCGCCAGCAACGGAAAATGAGCGGGCGGCATCTTTTCCGGTTCACCAGGCTCACTAAACGGCAACTGCTGCCCCAATCCCACCAGCGCTCCCAGCGAGGCCATCCCACCCAACAAATAGACCACCACAGAGCCCGCATGGTCCACAAACCCATGCCCCCGCTCGATTGTGGATGCCAACCCCAGATTAGCCAGCCACCCGCCGCCCCACACCCAGCAGGCTGCCAGTGGAAAGAGTACCGCCGCTACAATTAGTCCTCCAACGACGACTTGCCAGTCATACGCTCGCCCGTACAGGCTTAGCACCACCAACAACACCGCCGTCGCTACCATAGGCAAATACGTCACAAACAGCGCCAGGACCTCCGATGTCGCGGCCTCGCCCTCCATGCTCAGAAAGAAACCCTCGGTGCCGATCAGCCCCCAGGCCAGGTCTCCCTCACCAGCGTAAATGTGGTTCAGGCCCTCCAGGCCTGCATGATCTCCCATCAAGCCCGCGCCGCCCAAGTGGAATGCAAAACCCATCGCAAAGTATCCCAACACCGCCAACGATAACGCCAGCGCGCACACCGTCGCCGACCGGCGCGCTCGTTGCGGTTCCATCCCGCCCCAGGCCAACAGGAACAACCCCACTGGAATCAGATAGCCCAACAATGCAGGTAGCCAAGTTTCGATTGCCATAATTGTCCCCTTCAAGTAAAATGTATAACATTGCTTCCGAACAACGCCTACGTTGTTTCCGAACAACGCTTAATATTACCAGACTAGACCGTTTTCGCCAAGTGAGCGACAATGAACGACGAACCACTACGATTCTTGGCAGATTGTGTGCTGGGCAAACTAGCCAGATGGCTGCGGTTGATAGGCTATGACACTGCCTACGAAAACGTCGCCAGCGACCCTGAACTGGCCCGTCGCGCACGCGCCGAGGGTCGCGTGTTGCTCACCCGCGACCGCGAGCTTGCGGCTCGGCGTGGCCTGCGTACACTGTTGATCCAATCAAAGGTGTTGGAGGAACAAATGCAAGAGATACAAAATGCGTTTGGCCCTTCACCTCATATACCCCTTTCCCGTTGCACCGTGTGTAACGCCGTGCTAGAGATTATCTCTCCTGCTGATGTCGCCGACCGCGTGCCTCCCTACGTGCTACAAACCCAGACCGAATTCCGTCTCTGCCCTGACTGTCAGCGAATCTATTGGCGGGGCAGCCACTGGGACGGAATGCGCGATCAAATATCCAAATTTACCGCAAAGGAGTCTGATGATGACTAACTGCCCCCGATGCCATAATCTCGTTGAATCTCAAATTGATCTCTGTCCTCACTGCAATGCGGACCTGTGCCCAGAGTGTGGGGCTCTTGTCGGTCCCAATGACATCGCATGTGCAACATGTGGTACAACCTGGGTGTTGACCTGTCCCCAATGCGACAAAGACATCAGTTCAGCCGACAAGGTCTGCCCACATTGCGGCATTGTCTTTGAGGATGATTCTGAACCTGAAGAAAAAGCCCAAGAGAAACCGAGTGCCGGACATCTCTGCCCCCACTGCAACGGGATTATCGAACTCGGAACAGATTCCTGTCCTCACTGCGACGCTGACCTGTGCCCAGACTGTGGCGCGCTGGTCGGATCGGACGATACCGCCTGTTTGGTATGTGGCGCAACTTGGACACTAGGGTGCTCACGCTGCGATGGCGACGTCACGCCTGACGATCGGGTCTGTCCCCATTGCGGCTTTGTCTTTGAGAGCGATCCTCAGCCTGATGATGCTTTGGGCGAACCTGAGAAACCCCACGACGCCGGGGCAGACCTGGGGCAAACTTTGGCTTGCCCCCATTGTGACACCCGCGTCTACATGGGGGATCCAGCCTGCGCCACTTGCGGGCAACCGCTCTGCCCCCGCTGCGGCACTGCTGTGAGTGATGCTGAGCAGGGCGATGAAACCATCGAACACTGTCCCAACTGTGAGTTGGCGCTCACCTTTGTATGTCCTGGATGTGAGATGGAACTTCTCTCCGGAGCCGAGGTTTGCCCCGATTGCGGTCTCATCTTTGCCCGCCGCTGCCCCAACTGCGGCGACTCTATCTTCCATGCCCCCGGTCATTGTCCCAATTGCCAGCAACCGATGGTACACCAGGAACGCACGACGGCCCGCAGTTTGTCTCGCCGCGTGGGAGATCTGATCGTGCGATGGGCAGTTTGCCCCGTCTGCGGAGTCCGTTTTGTGCCCTCGAATGGCCCTTGCCCAGAGTGTGGCACGCGCCTTTGTTCTCAGTGCAACTTGATGCTCTTGCCCGAAGAAACCACATGTCTACGCTGCGGATTCGAGTCGGGGGCTGCCTGCCCCCAGTGTGGCACTGGCGTAGCGCCTGGCACACCAGAATGTGATACTTGCGGCCAGCCCCTTTGCCCCAAATGTGGCGCTGCCGTCGGTGAGAACGATACCCGCTGCGCATTCTGCGACACGGAACTGGCACTGATCTGCTCCGAGTGCAATGGCGAGGTCGGCCCAAGCGACACGACCTGTCCCCACTGCGGCATATCCTTCGACATCGAGCGTGAGACGTAAAACGTGTTGTGTAAAGATTACGTTTCACGCTTTACGTTTTACCCTAGTGCTCTATATGCCTTGTGTATCGTTTCTTTTACCATTTGTATCTTCGCGTTTGGCCAGCTATCGACATAGCTCACCTGCTGGGCGGGTCTAGCGTGTGACGGTTGCCATTTGTCACCGTCGCAGGCGTGGAGCAGTTGAAATTGCCGCCGCTAGCCCAGTCAGGTGCAGCGATTGTTATGCCACCACTACTCCAAAGTCATAGATTGATGTGATTTCCTGACATCAACCTGCTTTCCTTGTTCATCCCGCCTTGCGCCCCAGGCGCAATGAAATACTAATCCCGACCAACA
>JAAEPW010000043.1 GCA_024232355.1 Chloroflexota bacterium
CAGTCAGCACAATCTGGGCTATCCAATCCACACTCGACGGTCAAGGAGCCTAGTTGTACCAATTCCACAACCTGCGATTCCAAAAGTCCCAGCCAGTAACACGCATGCTTCAGAGGCAATCCCGTTTCCCATTGCCTTTTGACATCCAACACCGTTTCACGTTTGAACATAGGCTGTCTTGGAGTACCGTCCAGCCACAAACACTGGCCCAACGGTACATTTGGAAGAAATTTGCGAAGAACCTGAACAGACATGCCCAACGCTTGTAATGTACGTTCTTGGGTCCAGAGGTCAGTTTGTTCGATGAACCAAGAAACGTCCTTGTAGCGATGGAGCATTGATTGGGGAAATGGGATATCTCGACTCATCAGATGATGCACCAGGCCATGCTGCACAAACTCAAGTTTTGGATCTAGCCAATTTTTCTGAGACCAACACCAAAACGTTCCCAAACGGATTTTCAAACTTGAAGACGCTTGGGCCTTGAGAGTGCGCTGGCTGTAGGCGTGGAGGAAGGCATCGAGCCCTTGGGGCCAGTCCAAAATACCTCTGAACGCTGCTCGATAAAGGTAGTACGCACTTCGGGGAGGCATTCTTTTGCTTGGGATAAACCGTTTTGGGAATTGTTTGGACAAGTCAGTGAGGGGTTCAGGCAAATTCGACCAATTATCTTGGCACTTGATCAATATCTGACGCAACTTGGTCAAAAAATGATACAAGATGTTCGGAGGACAATTGGGCAACGTATGACCAAGGGGCAACGTAGGTACGGGTGCAACAGAAAACCAGCATTGTATCACTTGTTGAGAGAGGATGCCCAGTTCGTCACCAACCACAGAGATAGTAGATCCTCGGCTCAGATCAGCCTCACAGGTCCTGCAGTGCCTGTTGACAACTTCTCGCACAGACACCTTTTTGCCACACTCAGGACATCGTTCGAGCAGCAGACATTGATGTTGCAGACAGATGGTTGCGGCAACTGGCGTCCACGACAACCGATGGTAGGCTGATTCTGCGAGACACAGCGGGCAAAACTGTGTAGAGACAACAGAATAGAGCCGATGGGACATGCCCTTTGGGTTTGGGATGATCTGTTTTGATTCACCATCCATCCAGGGCATAAACACTTTCGTTTGTCCCGGAGCAATCAGCACCGGGGCAAACCGGTGATCACTGGCAGCAAACAGCGCGTCCGGACTGATCCCGCTCAATTGACTCAGAAACAAGAATGTCTGAACAGATGAAGGCCGGGTCACCTTGCGCGCTCTGCTGGCACGGCCTGTGTATTTGTGGTAAATCCAGTCGATGGTGCCCGAGTTAGGATAATGGTTGAGTCGCGTCAGCCTTTCCACCAGTGAAGGCAAGGACTCTCCTGGCAGCAAGCGGGTCCGTCGCAGAAGGGGCGGTTGTTTCATTCTGCTCTTTTCCTTGCTGGCAAGTAACTTCAACTGGCCTTGAGCACGCTGGTTGCAGAGGGTTTGCGTCTCCTTCTACGGCCGGGTTGGTTGAAGTTTGCTCTGGCATCGTTAATCGACGGGGCAACGAATGATTCACGTTCAGATATTTCAAAAGGATTGACTTTTCCTTTGAGGTGTTTAGCCAGGCGCTTGTCGAAAGCTGCTGCCAGGATAGACAAATCGACCACAGTCTTTTGTCGTTGTCGGGCGATCAGTGCTGAATAGCGCAGCAAGTTCATCAAATTCCCCACAACGCCCTCCGTAGCATAGTGCAAGCGGTAGAACAATTCCATTCGGGGTAATGTCTCTGTCAGGGGCATAGCAATGGCCTCTTGAGCGTATCGAGTAAAGCGGGCAAACGCCTGAATGCTGGCCTCGTCTGCCGGATCATAGCGAAAGGGTACCAAAGTCTCGCGCACAGCGAACAGACGAGAGAGTTGAGCATTGGTTTCTAGGATGCATTCCACCTTGCCCGTAATGCCCACAACCAAGAATGGCACGCCAGTCTCTTTGATCAAAACCTTGAGCCAGTCGGACACCTGCTCGAGGATGCGGTTGGTCTTTTTGTCGATCAGATGATGAAAGTCGTCCAGGATGGCCAGTTCAACCTGGCAGGCAATCATCAAGTGAATCAGGCGAAAGTTCATCGACCACAATGTGCCTCGGTGAGCAGCTGGGTCACCTAGATGGGCTAACATTGTAGCTGCCATACCCTTGACGGTCACTGGAGAAGGCGTTTCAGCATAAAAGATGGGAATGCGGGTCCCATCTTTTTCCTCCATGCGCGGAAACAAGGCCGCATAGTCCCGAACCAAGGTGGACTTGCCTGCCCCAGTGACACCCTCCAGGGACATACACTGGGGCTCATCAGACAACAGCGACATTTCCTGACACTCGCGGATATCGTGATGCAACTTCTTGAAACGTGGATAACGAATAAGAGCCGCGTTGGCACGCGTTAGCAGAACACGTGTATCTTTATCCATCTTTCACCTGCTCTGTATCGACTTCCGGGAGATCATCGCGGTGCTTGAGCGGTCGGTAGCTGATTTCCCAGTCAGTATCTGGTGTTCCCTCTGGCACTAGACTCACCTGGTCCTCTGTTTGGTCAGATGATAAACTTGTTAGGGTTTCGTCCTCGGTGACAGGCCCCGAGATCTGATTGACCACCTCCCTGGCCTGAACCTCCTCCGCCACCTGGCGAGTTGGTTTGCCCGACGTGTCCCATCGGGCGATGCGTGAGCGGGTCTGCAAGCGTTTACGCTGTCTCCCTTCTTCCACAATCTCTTGGATCTTGCGCTTGGCTCGTCCTAGTGCCACGATGTCCACCCGGTCTTGTTCGCTCAACACCGTCTGGCGGATGATGCGATGTTTCCATAGTGATAGTTCTTGTGTGTACTCTTGATCCAAAGCAGGCACTCGAATGTATCGATTCTCAAATGGATCATACACGTGCAAGTAACTCAAATCCGCCGGGTGGTATTTGATTTTGGCCTTTTCTCTCTTGAGTCGGGTGCGCAACGGAACCAATTCGTCACAGTTGTAGCGCAGGGAGGCAAACTCGATGCCATAATGGTGAACCACGCGCTGGGTCGTTCTTCCCAACAGAATCGATAACTCTTCTGCATTGGGCGGCAGTCCAGGTGCAAACCCACGTTGAGTCAGTTCTTCCCATCGGCGGGCAGGAATACCATTCAATCCTCGGTGAAAGCGCTTGGCGTAGATGTCCACAATCAAGATGTTCAGCATCTTGTCCACGTCACTCAGGTAGATGCAGGCTTGCTGAACACTGTTGTAGTCGCCGCGCTCTTGAGTATTGGAGAATGTAGTACCTGGTAGGGTATGGAACAACATCGTGTTCAGCGAACCGTACATGCGCTCGACGCCAGCCTTGAAATGTGGCGTTTGTACAGGTGTTTGCTGGAGTACGATACCCAGCAGGAGACAAGCATCCTGCAAATCACGCCCAATGAACTCTTTGCCATTGTCAATCACCAGCGTTGCCGGAATCCCATACGCGACCCAGTCGTGCTCGGTGCCATACTTTTCGCGCACGTTTTCCTTTGGGCGTATGGCATGGTGCAAACATTCCATCACAGCCAGGTAACCCGGTGGCTCAAACCCCATGTAATAGCCCAGCGGATAACGGGTTGCCATATCCAGGCAATACGTCAAAGTCAGTCTGCCCAAGGGTAGATTGTCCCGGTCGTCGATCACGATCAGGTCAGATTTGGTGTGATCGATCTCGACCCGTTCCAACGGCAGCGTGGGATACGCAGTCTGGCCGTATTGGGACAACGTGCGTTTGGCTGCACGCTTGCCCCGTTTGGCAGTTAGCCTTTCCTCAGCGTTTAGACCTTCGATACGGCGTGCCAGTGTCGTCTTTGACGGCAGGGCGAACTGATCGTGTTGAGGACGAAAGCGATTTTCCTCGGCCAGACGAGCAGCCAGTTCCACCCACACATCGCCAACAGTTACCTTCTCACGGACGTAGTATTTGTCTCGTATGGCTGCTTCGAGCAAGATTTCCACCTCGGTGCGCAACCGCGACTCACCTGTTCCACCACGCTTGTGGGTGGCGGGAATTAACGCCCTCAAATCATTACCGCTCTGCGTGTAATCTCTAATCCACCGGTAAATGGAAGCCACACTGATCGAGCTTTGCAGGGTGCCCTCGCTGCTTTCTGGCCGAGTGGCTTGGATTTCCCGCATTCGGGCTTTCACCGCTTCTCGCGTGCGTTTCTCCATTTCCAGCAGGGGACGAATCACCTCTAGTCGGTATCGGGCGATGGCTACCAACTTTTCAGGATAGTCAGATAGGTCGAGATACTCACTGGTGACACCACTGCCATCTCCAACGTCACTTATCACGTGTTTGCCTTCCACGAGAAATTGCAGTTCGCCATCGAACAGCGCCTGAACTAATGTGGGAACCTCGACCACCAAAGCCGCTCCGGTAAAGATGTCCTCGATATTTATCTTTCCGTCTGGCAGAAGCCGCATCACGGCATAAGTGACACCCCGCCAGCGAAAGCGTGAACCACTGGAAAAACGTTGCCTACTCATGTTTGATCCTCCTGTCGTGTTTGTGGAGCAAGTTGAACTAGGGTTTCTTGCACAAGGGGCATCTCATCAAGTTGCAGACAAATCTTGTGATGAAACGCCAAATGAAGAACGCTCGCGGTGCCTCTTGCCAAATCGTCCGGAGCGATCTCTCCAGCAAGACCGCTGATGGTTAGTTGCGTTTTGGCATCGTGAAGCAGCGCAAAGATCTGTCCCTGTATCACTGGTCCCACGACCTGGCGAGCATAGCGTGTCAGCAACTTGACGTTTTGCAGGCGAAAACCAGCACGTACTTGCTGATCAGTTACGATGCGAAATTCCCAACCCTGATGGGCACACCAAGCACGCGCCGCAGCAAACTTGGGACGATTTTCCTCTGTATCAACGAACTGGTCCGGTTTGCATTCGATGAGCACATTGCGCTGACCCTCGATCAAGTGAAAGTCTGGAGTATAGCTCAGAACCTTATCTTCAGACACATATTCGATGGTCACAGGTTGTTCTTCAAACCACTCCACTGCTGGATCATAGTCCAGCAGATAAACGAAATCGCGTTCGAGCAATGACTCGAACGCGATCATCCGTCCCATTTTGATAGATGGGAACTTTCCAATGACGTTTCCGCCGCGATTGGATACTTGTCTTACAGGCATTTGCTCCTCCTTATTTTCGTGCCATAAATGGGGCAAGTACACACTTAACTGTGGTGTCAACATTCCGCTCCGTCAAAACAGACACGAAGCTGACATTACCGCATAATATATGGGGGAAAGTTCAGGAGAGCAAATGGGGCTAGGGCAGTCTCATTATCTTTGATTTTGAGGACAGTCTCACTATATTTGCCGTAAACTCGCTCTAGCAGCTTGTCGGAGAGACGGCTTCCCTCCAAGCGCGATTTGCGGTAAAATTGCGACGATCTAAACAGGCGTAATTTCTGTGACAAGGAGCAATGATTATGGCACGCAAATTCAAAACGGTTGATTATGAGCAATCTGGTCAGCAAATACTGAGGATAGACGACTGTCTGCCGGCGAAGCATCTGGCTCGTTTC
>JAAEPW010000044.1 GCA_024232355.1 Chloroflexota bacterium
AGCAACAGCATAACAAAGGTAGATACCAGAATATCCCCTTGGCCTGATAATTACTGATGATGAACCGTAGTTACTTGTACACATAATCAGGGAGGGGAGAGTATAGTGACTTTGGTTGTGTATCCATAGAGGATGGCTTTGAATAGTTGAGCCATCGAGTTGAATTCAAGCGTTTTGAACAAGGCCCGCATATGCTCCCACAATCTCTTTCGGCTACCTTTCTTGTCCAGAACAGCCTGAAACAACGCACACCCCAATTGCTGTACTTGATCGACGAGAAAGGCCAACATCATCAATGCGGCGAATACCATGGACAGGTTCTTCTTGCCGTGTCCGTAGTTGTGTTCGAAGTGATACCCTTGGTTTTTCAAGGTATTGAACGTCTCATTTTCGACCTTCCACCGTGCCCGTCCACCGCGCATGATCGTGAAAACATTCCGCTTGGTGATGGTGAAATCCGTCACCCAACAGAAGTGTTGGGTTTTGTCCTTTCCGATTTCCCAATATTCTACAAAGTTCACCAACAAGTCTGGATTCGATTTGTTCAAGGGCATCTGGTTGATGAAGGAAAAGCGATGCAGTACGCCATCTCTTTGTTGCTCGAATTCGGTTGTCCTTCCCTCCTGACGGGCCAATGCTACTTGCTCAAACAGGTACTTGTGGTCGCCTTCCTTGACGCCCAAGATGAAATGGTAGCCGTGTTTCTTTATCTCACGGATATGTGGTGCATTTGGACTGAGTGCATCCTCTGTGATCGTAAAGACCACATCAGGATAGTCTTCCTTCAATCGTGCCAAAAAGCGCTTCGTCGCGTTCCGCTCGCAATCATTCTTCGTTTCTCCATCTTGTTTCACGATTGGCTCAGGCATCAATGCGATTACTTCCCGACAGTTCGGATGAATGATCACTCCTCCCACCACTTGGTGGTAATAAGTCACTTTGCCCGTTTTCTTGTTCACCTTTTGGTGAGCGTTACGTATTTGGGACAAGCCCCCGTAGAGCTTCGGGCGGCCATCCGAGAAGTTGTCCACG
The DNA here is from genome assembly GCA_024232355.1 of Chloroflexota bacterium. Next base: position 1,033 of record JAAEPW010000044.1, read on the forward strand.
CACGACTCGGGCAATGGGCATGTGAGTGATATCGTATCCAGCTAGTTCCAGGGGGCACTTTCCGCGAATGTCTAGTTCTCGTCCCTCTACCGGTCGGTTGTCTTTAGCAAAAGGAGTGAAGCGATAGGTCAACTCGAACAAGTGCAAATACTTTCGCGCCGTGTCAATGCCATCAAAGCCGCACATATTCTGATAGTGCTGATCAAAACGGCGGTTGACAAGTTCGACAGTGTTGTTGGTCAGTGGGATAAGTGGGTTCTCAATCGCGTTGACCAATTTGGGATAGTGGCGATCCAGAAAATCAAAGATGCGTTGAGACTCGGGCATCAGGGCCACATATTTCTCTTTCAGAGCCATCACTTGTCGATAGCGTTTGTGGACAGTCTTTTTGCTTTTGGCCTTGAATATCACGTAGATCCGTTCCTTGAGAGTCACGGCTTCGGGATGGGTCTTGGCGTAGTCGTTGCCATAGACATCCTTCACCAATCGTTGCGCCCACTGCAAAGCGTGGAAGACGCACTCATGATGCTTTGCTTTGGGGAACACGGTCCGGATTGGCTCATTGTAATCTTGACACATGTCAGTGAGGATGACGCGAGGGTTGTAGCCTTTGGCTTTGAGAGCTTGCAGGAAGGCGAGGGCTTGGGTTTTGCCATTGTAAAGATAGATGTCGATGTGCAACAGGTCGTAAGTATGAATATCCACTGCCATATAGACGTACATCCAGCGCTTCCGTTTGCCTGCGGGCTTGTCGTTCTTGGGTACCAGTACCCACTTTTCGTCTACCCCCACTACCCCGCTGGAACGCACCACTCCAAACAGGGTGGCGACCGGCAACGATTGCTCCCCCACCGCCATAGCCCATCGCCACAAGGTGACGTGCGAGGTGCCCACCGCCTCAGCTGCCAGGCGATAGGTAGTACGCATACGCATATAGACCATCACTCCCCAAATCACGGTGTCCACCGTCTGGGAAGAGTAGAGGCGCACCTCGTCAGGGTAATTGGTAAAAGTCTGGTACTCACAGTCCAAGTTGTGACAGTAGTAGCGATACCCTTCCACTTGACGCCATTCCCCTGTTTCAGTGTCACGATACTTTTTGCCCCGTGGGGTGTTCTCTTTCTGACTCACCAGATCAGAACCACAGTGTGGGCAGCGGACACTGCCATCGTCTATCTCTTTCCACTGACCGAAAATTGCTTGTTGCAGACGGTAGGCATAGGGCAAAGCTTTCTTCGGTGGTGTGCTAGGTGCATTCAACGCCTGTTTCAGGGATTCCGCATCCAACGTCAATTGCGGCGTCAGTCCCTCTCCCGCCTGAAGCAGGGCCATCAAGTGCTCGTTCAACTCAAAAACTCGATCGATCAGCACGTCGTTGCGCCACTCCGGGCCGCCTGCAGTAAACGGGCCGTTGGCCTTGACATCTCGCGCAACAGACGACGTATCTCGGCAAAGCCGGTCTCTTGGGCCACCCGGTGTATGCTCGACTCGGAGATATCCTCCAGAGAGGGAATATGCCCGGCAGCCAACAACCGTTCGCGCACCTGAACGGCACTCAACCAGAAATTGGAAGGCCAGATGTCCATGATCGCTTGCCGTACCTCGGGGGTCACTACCCAGCCGTCGTATTCTCCGTTCAGCTTCTCCAATCCTCCCTCGCGGACGTACTTTTGCCAACGACTAATCAACTCCTGATAGACGCCGAACCAATCAGCCAGCCATTCCTGGCGCAGAAAGGGTCGCAGGGATGTGCTCTCGGGAGTACGAAACTGGCGAAAGAAGAACAGCAAAACACGCTCTTCGAAACTGTTGCGAGGCTTGTATCTGAAAATAAAGTATCCTACCATCTCCAAACGCCATGTGCCATCATCTTCTATCTTGCCTTGCGCCCAGGCACTATCCGCAGTCCGAACACAGCCCCCCACGAGCAACATCCAGTTAGCGTCTTCGAGAGACGAGAGAAAACGGAACAAGGCTGCACAAAACATCGTGACCACAGTAAAGCGGTAGAGGTCTTGTGTCCTCCGCACCAGATAGCGGTACGCTCGTATCTTCAACACCCCTGGCCAAAGCAAAGGCGGGAGAGAGATGACAGCATCGGCCAGCGGCAAACTCAACAGCGCCCAGACCAGAGGATGACGTTGTGGCCACCCATTCCACATTACCAGGACAGCGACGAAACCCAGGCGACAGAGCAACACTTTCCCTCGCCGTATCAGAAAGGCAAAACGCATAATGCCGCGCCGACGAATCCGACGTCTTCGTCTCTCTTGGGACACCAGTGTCTCGTCCCATATCTCTTGGCTCTGAAGAGGGGTGATGGATTGAAACAGCAACCCAATTGTCAGAATGAGGAGAAAACATCGATAGAGAAATCGCTCGTGAAGGTACAACTTGGTATACATCGTATCGGCTCCTTGTTGGCAAGTTGCCTGGTATTGTACCAGATTATCACCAGGGACCCGAATTATATTTTGTGGTGTGACGCTAAGATAACGATTTTCCCTCGCTCTATTTCCGGATGTGCTGGTGGCGATGAACTAAAAAGGAACAAATGGACCCCAAAATGGCACTTTCACGGGTTCAACCTCTGTTTTTCGCCATATTCTGGGACAAAATCACGCTTTTCAGCCCTTGTTTCAAATCACAACCGTATTCCCTTTGTCCCAAACTTGAAACGCTCTCCCTTTTGCATACAACACGCACAGTGGATGTTCTTTGAGCTAAAGTACCCCGTGCCATCCAATGAGGCCAGGTAACTGCCCTCCAGAAATACATACTTGCGCAACTCACCACTCCGCTCGAGCTGTCGGTAGACTCTCGTATACACCGGCCTGGTTTCCTCTGGATCAACTTCATCCAAGATGGTTCGCATCTGTGTGTCTCCTGGTGCCTTCTCTATCCTATACACGCTTTTTAAGTTCCTGTCTATCTCTCTGCGCTCTTCAAATGCTAGTAGTGATGCATCTTTCAGCGAGAACATCGCAAACCCTGACATCAGGGTATCCGGCATAGTGATCTGGATATTCTTCCCACGTTTGTCTGAAACTTGTTCGAACCCTGTGCGAACC
>JAAEPW010000045.1 GCA_024232355.1 Chloroflexota bacterium
CTTCTCGACGATGATCGGGAAGCCATACAGCTTGTTGGGCAGGCCATACATGGCGTTTTCGCCGGGCAGTTCGCCCTTGATCTGTGCCAGGGCGTCCGGCGAACCCTTGATGTAGTCCACGACTTCCTGAGTCAGTGACAGTTTGGCGGCCAGTGACGAGTTGATGACTACCACCAGATCGTCCAGTTCCACGGCGGCCAGCGTATCGTCAAGGATGACTTCGGCGGCCGTTGTCAGGGACCGCTTGATGTCCTGGCGGGCAGTGGTGGACTGTACCCAATTGCCGGTGTTGCCGGTAATGGCCGTCACGTCCAGGCGATGGGAAGCCGCGTAGTTGGCCTCGGTCGTCAGGGCAGTGATTGCCAGTTGCGTCCGGGCAGTCATGGCCTGGCGAGACTTGATCGAAGAGTGCTGTGCCAGAATGTTCCAGCTTGCCTGGTCGATCGTTAGATCGCCAAGCAGGAACGGATAGGCGTATCTCTTCGCCTCAAACGGCTTGTACTCGAAACTTTCGAGCCCGTCGTTTCCTTCGGGGGCCGGTTGACCATCGGCCCAACTGAAGTTGGCCAGATCGGCGGCCAAGATTCGACCAGCTTCCTCGATTGTCATTTCAAGGTAGTAGCCCGCAATTTTCTTGACGGGTACGGTTTGGGTGTACTTGTTCACGGCGAACTTGTTCACGTTCCTGGCGAAGTCAATCACCATCTTATTCGTGGCGTCATGGTCACGAATGAACGTATTTTGTGCGGATGGGTAAGCGGCAGTCATCGGTATTTACCTCGCGGTTCGGTGGTTTGTTTGGTAGTTTGTGGATTCACCAAAGGGGAGGTTTCGTTTTGTCTCTACTCCGATCAGCTTTCGTAAATGACGACCACAGATCGGACTTGAACGAGAATGAAATTGCCGGAGACACCAGATTGAATGGCAACGGCACCAACTCGCTGGTTGGTCGTGCCTGAGCCGGCAATGGAAACACCTTGTCCGTCGGCGTCGGATTTCAGTTCGTCGCCAGCGGTAACCGTGCCACCTATCTTCAAGAGGCAAATATCACCATCACCGAAGAGGCGGAGATTTTGCCCGGCCTTTGCGGCGTAGGCACTGACCGACTGATCGGACAACGGGGCGTAATTCGTGCCCACGTCCGAGATACCGATGGTTTTGACGTTATCACCGGCCTGCAATCCCTTGAAGTCGTTGGATGCGTCGATTTTCACAAATCGACTGGGATAGATATTGCCACCGGCCATCAATTGGGGAGGCGTGTTTGGCATGGTTTTGTTTCCTTAGCAAAAAGAGGTAGTTTTTGGTTTCGGTTTCGGTTTCACAGATCGGGTCAGGCTTTCACTTCCTCCCCGTTATGCAGTTTTTCGAGGACTGTTTCATAGTCGAGCGGCTTGCCGCTAATAGCAGCCTCTTGACACACCTCGAAGGCTTTGCAGGAAAGTTCCTTCGAGTATTTCTCGCGGGCCAACTCCGATTGCGACCCGGCAGCCGCTTGAGCAGAACCGGCAACATGCGTGGGGAGACTGGCACCAACCGGGATTCGCCCGTAGTTGTCTTCGATGCACTGGCAATGATCGCGGAATTGGTCGCCAGTCATTCGTGAATAACGGCATCGCTCGACTTCGGCTTCGAGGTCGAAGGCGTAGTGCTGCCGCCGATCTTGCAAAGCACTGTACCGCTCGGCATCGACCCGCCGACCTTCTTCGTCGCGAAGCTGGCGACTTAGCTGGTCGACTTGGCTTTGGAGCCGGATCGACTCCGCCTTGTCTTTCGAGAACTTCTCCGGCGGGCTGGCCGTTTGGTAGGAACTGGCAGCTTCGCCGTCGTCATTGCCGACAGAGCCTTCGCCTTTGGGGCCGGGGTCTGCGGGTTCGACCGATGCTTCGCCGGGTGTGTGGGCGTTGGCCGATTCGGCGGAGCCTTCGGCGGCGTACTTTTTACGCCGGCGGCTTTTGCGGGAAATGGCGTACTTCTCGAACTCATCGTCTTCCATTTCGTCCAGGGCGGCGTAGTTTTTCTTGTCCGTGCCAGCCTGGTGGTCGATGGTCGCACCGCCCATGTCGGGAACGGTTGCGGCCGTCTGGTATTCGCCGGTGGCGTTGGCTTTGCCATCGTCACCGCCACCGCCGTCGGCAGCGTATTGAGAAAGTTTTTCCTTCTCTTTGTCGGCCGGCGGTGCCGCCGGTGGACCCGATTCGGAGGGAGCCGCTGGTGTTGCGGTATCGTCGGGCGGTCCCTGCGGTTCAAGTCCAGGCGGCGGACCGTCGGACATGGGAGGTTCCATGGACGGAGCGGGTGGAACTTCGCCGGGTCCGGCGCCCATGTCGGGAGCCGGGGGAGCGATGGGGGGAGCGGCGGGCGGTGCGTCCATCGGCGGGATACCGGGTTCGGCACCCATCGGAGCCATCGGATCAATCGGTGGGCCTTCGAGCCCCGGAGCCATGCTTGAGTTAGGCCCTTGGGTTTGTTCGGCTTTGATTTTCTGAACCCAATCAAGCTGATCGAAAGCAGCCACGATTTGCTGAATGTCTTCGGGACTAATCATGGAAAAAGTTCCTTTTTGTTGTGGAGATGTCGCCGCATAATCGCGGCGGTCGCGTGTGCGGGGATCGTCGAGTGAATCGGACGCGATAAAGCAGTTGCCAGCAGCCGGGGCCACGGCAGTATATTTTTCAACCTGGCGGCCGTCGTGGCGGGCCGAATAGAGTAGGCCCATGTCCAGTCGGGGGGCTTCGGCGGCCAATAGAGCGATCGGGTCAAGAAACATTTCCTCGAAACGATCTTCCAGCCACAATTCCGGGGAACGGCGGGGGTGCTTTTTGACTCGATCCAGGTCATTTTTGTAGACGTGAAAGTCCGCCAGAATGGCATAACGGCCGCGTGTGCCGTCATCGCCGAGTCGCCCCAGACGAAAGGGTCCAGCATATCCAACCAGATCGGGCATGGTGCCGCCGGGATCATTGGGGTCGGGCGTATGGCCCAACACAAGGGCCGCATAGTCGCCCGTTTCATTGATCCGCCGGTTGCAGCGTTCGGTGACCGCCTGAAGCTCGGTGGCCGTGAATCGCAACTTCCGGCCGTCCTTTGCTGTGGTTTCGTGTTCGGCGAATACCGGCACGTTGGGGATGGTCTGGAACTCTTCACCGGAAAACACATCGCCCGCATTGCGGATATTGGCTACCGGTAACCCCGAAAGGGCCGGGTCGGTCGGGCTTGTGGTGGCGATTGTTACCATGTTTTCCGCAGTAAAGGAGCAAAAGCAAACGAAAAAAGGCCCGCTACCGCTCGGGATTGAGCAGTAACGGGCCTAGTGTTTCTAGTTACCCTATTTTAGCGTTTCGTCAAAAAGCAGGTCGGGAATCGAACCCGCATACCAAGGGCCGACATGCCAGCTATCTCGGCATCTCCTACCAGGAGCCTACTTATAAAAGCAAACCATTTAGGTCCGCCCAACCGGCTTGTAAACAGCGGCCGGGGAGTCATTTTCTTCTTCAGTCGCTAATCACCGGCACCAAATCGCACCAGCGTCGTCTTCGGCACGGCTATTTGTCCATCCTTTGCCGATACCTCCACGCCAATCGTGCCCCGAAAGCTAGGCTCACAAGCAACAAAAAACAGCAAGTCTAGCTCACTGTGGGCTGCTAATCGTCGCTTTTCGTTCAATTTAGTAGCTTCTTCGGCGTCCACAGTGGAGAATCTAGCTTGTAGGGGGTGGCTACGTCAAGTTATTATTGTGGGCGGTAGGGTTATTGGCAGGGTTATTCAGTGGGTTCCGGGCCTTTGTAATGCTCCACACTCACCGTCCCATGCGACCGGGAGTAGCGTATCTGCCGCCCGTATTTATCCTCGACATCCAACTGCCCACCAATGCCAGAGGCCAGGAAATGCTCAATTTTCCGCTCCGTGTAAACATCAAAAGCACTTTCTGATTGCCAACCAGCGGCATGGAAGGCTTTTGCGAACTGTTCGGCTAACCCGTCCCGCTTGAATAGCGATTTCTGCCCGGCTAGTGGTCGAGAAGAGGCAGAAACAGCGTCGTCATCGAACAATCGCCCTTGGGTTGCGGCTTGTGCCGCTGTTTTGGGCTTCCGTGGGCCTTGTGCTACTTTTTCATCGAACAGGTTCCGTTGTCCGGCTAGTGGTTTCGTGGAGAACTCGCCGCTGGAAGCACGAGGATGCTTGGATTCGTCGTGTGGTTGGCCAGCGGCCATGCGTTTGATTTCGGCGACGTGGGCGGAGAGTGGGCCGGCGGGGGTGTTGTTATCGTCGTCGTTATCACCGGCGTTGTAGCGGATGTCGGGATTCGCGGGGTCGAATGTCCCTTGGTTGTCTGATGATTTTATCTGGTTGGGCTCGAAGGCTATCCAAACGCGATGGTCCCTGTTGCCCATGATGTGGCCGCCGATGTGTGTTATGCCGTCGTAGCCAGTAGCGGCAAGGATTTCGTTTGCTTTTTGTTTGCCAAACTGTTTGGACAAGAGTTGGTATATTGCAGCACCACTTGCCCTGAATGGTTGTTTGCCGCCCTCAACTGCACCATATAAGTAATCCCACTCGGCACTGTTGGGGTGTGGAGGCGACATACCAGCAGCCGAAGCGATTGAGGCGGCGGCTTCCTCTGTTATGGGTGTTCCGCCGTCGATGTCAAACGGCTTACGAATGTTCAGATAGACTTCCTTGGTTTCTGAATCATGTTTGAATGTTCGTTTGATTTGCAACTCAGAACGAAGTTGCGATGCTACATTATCATAACTATTGTTCAACCATTGGCCAAACATGGAAGTTCCCATTTGTAATGCCTGTTGTGCAGCAGACAATTCGCCCTGCATTGCCTCGCTTTCGTTTGCTTGTTTGACATGCTCTTCCGTGTAAAGCCATTCTTCGGCTTTTTCGCGGTCCTGATCGGTAACTTCACGATCTAATTCATGCTCCGATCCAATTCTTTCGTATTCACCGGCAATGCCCTTGTCTTCCGTAAAGTAGAATCCAGGTCCAAAAAGCAGCTCTTCGGCATTGCCTAATCTACTCTTGTCAAAAGTATGCCACCCACCTTGCGACGTCCCATGAAACACCTTCACCGGCTTCCCCTCTTCATTCACCACCGCCGACATTTCATGCTGCTCTTGCGGTTCCCCTGTTTGCGGGTCAACCACCTTCGACGATCCAGCCGGATCGCGTTCCCAGTCCCCGAACCATGATTTGAACGATTGGCTCCGAACATTGTTTGCTTTCCAGTCGGCTATACCGGCGGCCTCCGGGTCTGCGGTAGGTTGTTGCGGTTGCTGTTGTTGCTGTGGCTCACCTTCCACTGGCCGTTGCCCCTGCCCTTCATCTTCCGCCACTTCACCCCCACCACCACCGGCCCCGAATTGCCCTCCCTCACTCGACCCTTTGCCAACGCGAGGATGCTTTTCTTCGTCGAATCCGAATGATTGTTGGCCCGGGGCTGGCTTGCGGGCGTACTGCTCCAGGATACGGAGAGAATCGGAAACTTTCTGGTATTTGCGGGCGACTCGATAGTCAGCATCGCCTTCGTTCCAATACCCATCGCCCGGAAATGCCCCGATCGCCGCGCCAACCGCTTCTTCCTTTGAGTTGTGGTGTTGGTGGCCCATGGGCAGATCACCGTTAAACGTGCTTATTTGCCACTTACCTTCCGCCCCCGCCTGTGTCGCCGCAAACACCATATACTTTCTGTCCGACCCTTCTTTAGTGAACTCGATAGCTTTTGCGTCGCCAATGTCGGCCATGGCTTGCTTCAGTCGGCCTTTGCTATCAGCGTCATGTAATAGCGACCTTCCGATTATTACCACACTCCCCGCACTGATTTTATTTTCGCCTCTGGCTTTTGATCTTTCGGCTTTTTCATACGCTGCGTCCTTCGCTACGAGATCATCAATCCCAGCACGGACCCATATCGCTTCCGCTTCTTCCTGGGTAACACCCTCCCCGATGATTCCCTGCACATCGGCCATGGGAGGAAGTCGCTTGCCGGATGATCGTATCAGATCGCCGATAGCATTTATTCTGTCTGCACCGCCTGTTGCGGCCATTGGTTGTTGCGGTGCTTCCGCCGGCCTGTTCATTGTGGCCGCCGCTGATTCGCCTCCACTCCCACCACCACTCCCAAACTGACCGCCTTCGCTACTTCCTTTCCCCACGCGATCATGCTTCGATTCGTCAAACGCAAACGACCCCTGCCCGGGTGCTGGCTTCCTCGCATACAACACCCGATCTTCCCGCCACTTCCTGAACTTCTCAACGGCCCCGGACTTTGCAAACCCGGCCTTTGCCCCAAACTCAAAATCATCCGCCGCCGCTGCCGCTGGATCATACCCAGCATTAGCAACGGCCAGTTCCGCCGCTTCCCGCAAAATATCAGTATCCCACGGTTGCGGTGGCCGCTGCACGCCTTCCCCTAGAATGTTCCACAAATCGTCGGCGTTGGTTATCCCCAATTCTGGATACTCGCGGGCCACTTCTTCAGTATATTCGTCAAAAAACCGCATCTTGCCGCCCGTAGCGCCGCCGAGCTTCCAGGCGGAAGCGTAATCATAGCCCGCGTTTTCTATGCGAGAAACTTCCCTGGCCGATATGCCGGTGAGTTGGCGGGCGGATTGCTTGGCCACTTCGCGGTCGCGAACAAATCGTTGCTTGCCCTCGATAACGTGTCGGGCGGCGTCGGCAACGTCGTCTGGTGGTACGTTGTGATCTTGGGCGACTTCCAAGACAGCGGCCCCAAATCGAGTGCGAGGGTTGATTGAAAACTCGGGGGCCGATGGCTGTTCTTCGGCGGGTGGCTGTTGTGGCTGTTGTGTCGCCTGTGCGACCGTTGTGGGCTGTTGGGCCGCTGGAGCCTGAACATTCCCGCCCCCTTGCTTAATCAACTCTCCCATGCCCTGGCTGGCCGCTATCCATTCATTCATGCCCGGCTGCCGCCAAAACCACATTTTGCTATCGTGCTTGACTTCCAGCGGCCTGCCGTTGATCGTGACCATTCCGGGATTTTCCGCTGTCGGAACATTCCCCATCGGCTTTTCGTCAATATGCTCGGCTTGCTTCGCCGTAATTTCCTCCCCTTCAATCCCATGCGATTGTGCGACGTCTTGCCGTTGTTCGCGTTCTTCGCGGTTGTCGTCAAGTTCATCCACGTCTTCGCCTTTGACGCCCGGGCAACCCATATCTATGGTGCCGTCCTCGCCGATGTGCATGGGGGAGCCGCCGACGTTTTTCCAGCCGGGGGATTCTTTGGAGGGAGTGGAGGTGGAAGATTCGGGGGAGTCGGGGGATTTTTTGTATTGTTCTGGCTTGTGAACTTTCCGAAACGCTCGCTGTCGAGAAATAGTATCCTCTATAGGTTTCGTAACGGATTCCGACAGCTTAGCGTAATCATCAGGGGCATAATACTTCATCGCAAACACTTCGGCAAACGCTTCCGTTACTTCTCTTGGTCCGGTGTTTGCAAAAGCCTCGGGGACTGCCTTTGTGCTTACGATCTTGCCGACACGTTCCATGAGTTGTGGGCTACTAGCAACAGCATCAGAGAACTCTTTTTTGTCTGCGTCACTTACTGATCGCCACAGTCCATGTCCCGCTTCGTGCGTTAGTACCCGCGTCATCCCGGCGACTTTTCTTTCTGGATTCGCACTCTTGTTTAGATATTCAACAGTGCGAGGATGGATCATAATTGCCCCCCTGCTACTCCCTGCCGTCCAGTTTTTGGGGGCTCCTTTTTTAGACTGGTTGGACTTCACTACCAGGAAACTTGTGATTCCACTATCACGCAGGGCTTCCGCGACCTCCGGTTTGCTCATAGCCTCTTCTAATCCTTGACGTGTTTTTTCCGTGAGCTTTTCTATAATGCCACGGGATTCCGTTGTTATCGGGAACCCTCCGATAGCTCCCTCAACTATCGAACCATCGGGACCAAACTTGATGTCCTTGTGTGGAGTGGCGGGTGTAACTGGGGTTATTTTCAGAGAGGCTTTTTTGCCACCACCCCCACCCTCCCCAGCCGTAAACTGTCCACCTTCACCACTTCCCTTGCTTACTCGCGGATGGGCACTTTCATCAAAAGCAAACGATTGTTGACCAGCAGCCGGTTTTCGTTTGGCATACTTACTCACCTGCCCGGCAACCCTCTTCATTGTATTTCCACCGTCCAACCACGCCTTGAATTGATCGACAGTCATCGGCGTAATCGCACCCAAGCCATTCCACCCCGGTTCATAACAGGATAAATATCCCGCCCGGGCATCTTCGACGGACGTAAAGCCGAGCATTACCTTGTGTTCGTCGAAGCGTCCGCTGGGTGTCACTTGGTCAACGACGCAAACGAGATCGGAATCGAGGTTTCCTCCAATAAAGACATCGACATGGTCGCCGTCCCTCGCCATGGTCCGGAGCAGATAACCGTAGTGATAAGGCATTTTGACGGACCAGTTATTACCGTCCCCGTCTGTGCCGGATCGAGTAGCACCGGCGGGAGTCTCGATGGATATTGTGAGCCCATGCAATGCCACCTTGCCTTTTTTGTAGTTTCCGGATTTGATTTGAGCGTCACTCGGCTTGCGGCGAGTTTTTTTGGCCGCTTGGTCTACTTCGCGTTGTCGGATTTCTGCTGTGGTGGGTGGTTTTTCGTCGCTGTCCACACCTCCATCGCTATCGTCAAAAGGGCGTTCACCGCCGCCCTCCGCACGGCTATATCCCTCAACTACCTTCTTCCGCTCACTAGCTTCGCTTTTCGGCGTCCCGTCAACATCATACACCGGCTGGTCGGGCACCTCGACTTGTGGAGCTTCCTGCATTTCCCGCTCGGCTTCCATCCTCATCAACTCTTGCTGCAATTCCCCAACTTCATTTTCCGCCGCAGTCGCCGCCTGCTCTTGCTGTGAATACTGATCGAAAGCCTGCTGGTCTTGCTCCATGCCCATTCTCTGTTTATCCAGCCCGGCTTGTGCGGCGGCTTGCTGTTGGTCAAACTGCTGTTGCTGTTGCTGCATATCCATCTGCTGGGCGGCCTGGGTATGCTCCGGCGACTTCAGTACCGCATCCTCTTCGCCGGGCATCGACGCCCCAACCAACTCGATTACTTCCTCTTCCTTCAGTGACACACCCATTTCGTAAGCCTGCCGCCATGCTTGCAGCTTGCCCTCAACGTCCGGGCTTTCGGTTTCGATCTTGAAACGGATCGGGAGGTTTTTGTATTGCGGAAAGTTGTAGCATTGCAACGGGCGTATAACGTCCGTGGTCATTGTCTCTTCGAGGTTGGTGGCATCGTACTTGATAATTTGCAAGTAAGTATCGAGATGCACGGACGCTAAATTAGACCCCAAGCCAGTGGCGTCGGCCTCTGTGGTCAAGGTTTGGCCGAGGATGTATCGTTTGATTAGATGCCCAAAGTATTCAGTGAGAATCGACTTCAACACTTCCGCACCGGCCATGTTGGCTTCGATCTTCTCAACACCGTAAGCCATGCCCTCTTCGCCCATGGGCCGGGGAATCATAATGATGTTGCGGCCTTCGCCAATTCGCTCTTGGGCCGCCGTGCGGACCTTGGATTCCGCCTCTGGATTACCATACGGGTAATACCAAAGTTCCATCCCAAAAGCAGACCGCTCCAGAAACTCCATTAGCCACGCCAGACTCTCTTGCTTCTGAAACCAAGTCCAATATATTCGGGACCGAATCCCCGTGCCGTGAATCCTTCCAGCGTTGCGTGGGTCTTCATATTCGCCGTCTTCGATCATGTGCTTGTGGACGGCAAGCATTTCCCGTTCCCACGGCTCCAGGAAGTAAGCCAGCCCATAATCGGTCGGCAAAACGCGATTCATCTTCTCGACGGTCCAGTGTGTGGTGAACGGCCCGGCTGAGAATCCCGCCCCCACACGCAAGCCCAATTCATCGGGGTCGGTTTCCGTGCCCTTATAGGCGCTCGACCCGTCGGAGTAGCGATAAACCAGCTTGTCGCCGTTGACGGGTTTCCAGTCGTGGATACACACCCGCTGCGTGCCTCGCACGTCTTTCCACTGAAACACATTTTTGACCGCGTATTTTCCGTACCATAAGGCCGACAACAAACATTCCCTGAACTGCATGAATCGCGGCGTCTTTTTCAGGATTCTAGTCAGCTCTTCGGCCAGCCATTTTTGTGTCTTGTCGTTTTCGTCCTCTGGTTCCAAGTGCCAGTCGAGCAAGGCCGTCGATCGGGTCCGCTGCTCCAAACACTCCATGATTGCCGTATCGTTCCGCATGAACTTCGCATTGTCCATCGAATCCTTGACGGCTTCATCGGACGGACGATACACACGGGACACCGAAGAAATGATCCCCTGGAAGGTAAGGACGTGAGGAAGCATATCCTTACCGAAGTTTGGCGGCATTCCGGGGATTTCCTGCGATGGGTCTTTCCTTTCGGGAAGATCACCGCCGGGGCCTTTGTCTTGGTGGGCCATGATGCCCGAAGCGTTAGACGCCGAATAGGCGGAAGCCGGGGGAGGAAGTGGAATATCCGTTGCCATGATGTTATGTCCCTAATCCCATTAACGTGCGAGAACGAAGACCCTCCGACGAACTACTTGACGAATACTCCATTGAACTGCTTGACGACTCATCATCGAAATTAAAGTTCAAGTTATCTTCGCCGTCAACACAATTATCAGTTGCGTCTATTTCGAGATGCCCGGCCCCACTGGCATCACAATACTCGATAGTGCAATCCGCCATCACGGCGCTCGCCCCGTGGACTTCTAAGTCCCATTTCGCGGTCGCCAGGAATGTCTGCCCGTCAGCCGAGAAGGCACCGTCAACCCAGAACGTCGCGCCATTCATGGCGTCCGCCGCATCGTCGATGTCGAATCCAGACGACAGCGTCATATCACCACTGCCGCCACCGCCGTCCGAGCAGTTTATCGTCACGTCATTGAAGTCCACCGTGCCGTTCGTACCAGTGAACGAATGCGTCGTCAGGGAGCCCGTGAACGTAATCGTGCCGGTGCTGTCGCTGTCGATCACTAGAGTCTCAATTGACTTGCCGTCAAAGTCTATGCTCTGGTCAGCGGAGCCCGTGCTGTCCAGAGTCATCGTGCCGGTGCCCCTATTCCAAGCAAACGCAGCACCTCCCGACAGCGTAACTGTTACATCACCGCTGATGTTCCAGTCAACATCATTACCAGTGCTGGTGACGGTGTAAACAGAACTGCCCGACGAACTGAGCGTCAAATCACCACAGTTTATCGTGGTTCCGTCAGCACAAGTTACAGTGTGGTTATGCCCGCTTGCATCCCCAAGCCACCGCAGCTTGCCAAACGTGTAAGCACCGTCTAACGCTATACTGGAGTTGTTCTGGTAGTTCGGATACAACCTCACGTCTGTATTATAGACACCAGCTTGCAGCACGTTAGCGTCGTAGCATTGGAACCTTATATACGCTAGCGTAATCTGCCCGGTATCAGCCTCCATAAAGATTCCATCGCCGTTGAACGGCGTTTGCATCCTCAACCCACCCAACCCAGACAAGATACCAGCGGCACCTATCGTCACGTTGGTTCCATTTTCCGTCTGAATGTAGTTGCTCGAATCACCCAACAGATTCAGCGTACCGCGTACTATCAGATTCCCCCCGGCAGCTATCTGCAACGATACACTACCTTGAGGAGTAAGGTTAACCGTGTTGGTTGCGTTCACCTGAATCTTGTAAGGTTTTTTGCTCCACCACGCTGTTAAGGTATACGTTGCGGAAGAACCCGCAAACACTATAGTAGAAGTCCCAGCAGTCAGGGTGCCTATGTCTTCGATGTCACAGTCACCGCTGATTGTCCAGATGCTACTGCCCATGTCTATCGTGGCACTGCCGCCGCCCGTGCAATCCAGGCCGCTGCTGCCGAGCGTGATCGCCTGGTTGTTGCTGTCTACCGTGCCGGAGTAGGCGTTGTCGAACCGCATACCTTGGCAGCTAAGTGGGGCAGAAAACACACATCCATCCGACGTCGTACCCGAATCAAACACAGCCACGTCGGTGCCAGTCGGTACATTCCCTAGTGACCAGTTAGCAGCTACATTGCCGTCGTTATCGCCGTCGCTATTGTCCCAAATATTGTCTGCCATAATTCACCGTCCCCTAATTCCCCATGCCCATCAACATCCGCGATCCAGCGATCGGGCCGATAGTAACCGACCCGGTAACGCCAATACTAACGTCACTATACATCAGCATCATCGGTAACATCCGCGTTGACATATCCGCGTTCCCCTAATCCGCATCCCGCCCTATCGGCCTTCTCCAAGTGCGTGCCGCACCCTCAATTGTCGCCCCGATAACAACCACGACAGCCTCGCCAGCGGTTATTCGGTTGCTGCTTTCGTCGTATTTGTAGCTGCCTGTGGCCCCGATCTGAGTCATGGGCGTAGAAGCTATTAAAGATGATTGGAGTATCATCTGCATCTAGCACTTCAGTCCAGGGCCCAAACTCTCCATCATTCGTGGCGTGTGGCAATACCACAAAGGGAGCGAAGCCCTCGGACGCACCGGCCAAGCCCAACCACCGCTCACGGACATGGAAGTGGTGTTCTACTTCCCACGCTTCTTTGGCACCCTTGCGAGCCAGAGCCACCAACGATACAGCGTCCGCCGTCAGTGAGCCAGCATCTTCCTTGTTACCAATAACGTCCCGCACCGATACATTGGTAGCTGCATCCGCTGCCGGCACGTTGGTCGGTCTGTCGGTACTTCCAAGCATGATAAATCGCCTCAGTCCTGTGTACAGATTGAAATCCCGTTGAACTTTTGCGACGTGTTGATTTGCAGTCCAAGGCCAGCCGCACCGGCAATGCAAAGCTCCTTGTCGATGTTGATGTCTCGACCGGAAGCGATATGCACCAACCCGCCGGCCTCCGTGAACTCCATCGGACCGCTCAAGTCGGCACCGTCGGTAGTTTCGATTCGCACCGTACCGGCCGCCTCGATGGTCCCGATCAACAGTCGCAGGCGGGCGATCTTGCCAGCCACCGCCGCACAAATTACGGTAACGCCCGCCGCCCCGGCGTTTTGATCGATCTTCGTTTGCGTTCGTGTTTCCGCCATGTTTTCAACCCTCACTTATCGGTATCAATAGGGATGCGAGACGCCACGCACCGGCAACGGTGACAATGTCCCGCGAGAGACTTGTATTTTCGGTTTTTGTGATGTCAGCCACTTGCCGCCAATGGTCCTGATTGTCCGGGGCTCAAAATACTCGCCGGTGGACCTCGCTACGGCCATTCTGGGCACGTACCCGCCGGTAATCCCTACTAACTCATACGACTTGAGGTGGCCGCTGTGGGTATCCGTGCGGATTTCTTTCCATAACCACTTCCCCTTAGAACTTGCTTTGTGAAGTCGCAAAAACATTTCCGGCTCGACATTCATGTAGCGGTATAAACTCCCCGGCCCGTTCATTTTCTGACCGGTGGTGGGATGCTGATACTTGAATCGCATATACAAATACGCATTTTCTATGTCATACCCATATTCCCACACGTTCGATGAATCGGCTTTGACCATCTCGCCGGTAACAATCGGGTGATCGGGCGGGAACTGTCGATTCCGGCCGCTGGCCATTGGCAATGGAATATGCTTCCGTTGTGTACCAGCCCGAGTCGTTTCCGAGATACCAAAGGGCAGCCTGCCACGGCCTCTGTCTGACGACTCTTCTTCGGGCTTTAGGACCGTGAAACCCAATTCTTCCAGGAACTCTTGAGCAGCTTCTACGGCCCGGCCTACCGGCTGGGTTTTCCATTTATGTTTTTGGGGTAGGATCTCGAAGCCGAATGCCTCTAGTATTCGCTGGGCACCCGTGAGCGTAGCCGCCATGCCGCCGGATTTCGTGGCTCCCACCAAACTGCGAAGGATTTTCCCTGCCGGGCCGAGCGAAGCCAGAAAATCGTTGATAATCTTCTTGTCCCGGCCGCTGCCGCTGGAATAGTGCTCGACTTCGGCCAGTACATCCCCAAAGGTGGCACCCATAGCCTCTTTCAGTAGCCGCTTGGGATTCATGCCTTTGTGGCGGTCGAGTAGCTTGGAAAACTTCTCTGTTTTCCTGCCCGGGTGGCGTCGAACGCGGTCCGCTTCGCCGATTAACTGCCCAAAAGCCGTCGATTTGAAGGCTTTTGTGGCTTGCTGCTGAATAGCCCGGCCGGCGTTTTTGAATAATGGGGAGTTTGGCATGGGCGAAAATTGCCTATTTTGCCTATAGCAGATCGGAGAAAATTGCCGATCGACGGCGGAGAAGATCCGGAACCGCCGCCGATCGGGCTAGGATGGCAATCCTGTCTGGCGAGAGTATGCCCGATTTTCAGCCTGTAACGCAAGGGCTCATGTTGGGCGGTCCTGGATCTTCACCCTCCGCACCACCCAGAAAATCCAACATTCCAGCCTGATGACACTGCTTCGCCCGCTCCCAGTTGGCCATGCGGCGGGCCTCGCAAGCCACGCAAGGCAGCACGACGATCATCCGCTCACACGCCTCGCAATAGACCGGTTCTTTCAGTTGCTCAGGCTCATACATCCTGGGAAGTAGCTTTTTCGGCTTCCACTTGCCAGCAGCCACGGCATCCACTGTGGTCTTAGAAATGCCGACCTCTTTGGCAATCAGCCGGTGAGAAAGAGGATCATCGGCTTTCAGCATCCGCTTTACACGCTGGATTGTTTTGACCGGAACTCGGATACCTGACATTTTGGACCTCCATGTCAATCAGGTGGAGTTGTAAACGAAAATCTTGGCTTCCCCAGACAACATTTTTTGTACTTTCGTCGCCTTCCACATGGGCAGGGAGAGTTTCGGCCGATTCGGTGGGGGTGGGGTTTGGTTGGTTGTGTTTTTTTGTTCGTGCCCATAATCATCATCCTTTATTGAAAAATCCAGCCCCCAACCGCCCACTCCCGTTCCCGTGCCCATTCCCGTTCCCATTGCTACCCCTCGCCACTCCGTCACCACCCTGCCGCAACTGCACACCCCGCCGCTTCTCATGGCCGTTGTGGGTCATACTGCCAGGCACGGCACCATAGCCGCGTTCGACTGAGAAAATCATATAGCGGAGTGCGTCACAGTTGGAAACCAAGACGCCGTTGGCAAAGAACGTGCCGGAGCTAGTCGCCAGATTGTAAACGTCGTGCTTTCCAGGCAGTTTTTCCACTTTTGCTACGGAGAGCATACGCACATTCTTTCGAGCAAGTTTTCGCACCTGGGCTGGTGACTGGCTTTCCGCACATAACACAATCGTAGCTTCGCTTGTATGTTCCTTCCTTGTGTTTTCGTGCGTGCATCTCTCGGCGACCTTTGCTTCGTAGTTCTGATTCGCATTCCTTAGAACACGTCTTTCTCTTTTGCGTTCTTCCCTTGAGGTAAGTCGCTCCACACACGATACATGATCGCATCCTTTGGAAATCGTTGGAACATTCTTTTGAACAGAAACACTTGCGTTTGCGTAGCTTGTATTCAACTGAAAACTTCCATAGACATTGCGGGCACACCTTCCGTACAGGTAGGTTGGTTGTCCTGCGTTTCTCCGGGCCACTCGGAAAATGCCACTTCGCGTGATTCCCCTTCGTAAGAACTTCCAGATTGGCTGGCTGATTGTTCTCTTCATCGCCGTCAATGTGGTGTACGTGGCTTCCTTCAGGAATTGGCCCCACGCAATCCCTATAAACTTGCCGATGCAGCAACTCAGTTTTTCCGTTAACTCGACCTGAGAAATACCGGTTGGCACTCCTGAATGGTGAAGTGGGATACCTTCCCCACCGAATGCCATTGTATTCAATGATTTCGACAGGTTGCCCACGGGAACCGGTTTCAGTACGGATTGCGGAGAGTTCAACACATTCACATTTCGGTCTTTGCTCTGACATAATGACACCCACTCATTTCCGTCTACAGCAAGGGGATGTTGGGCTGTTCCAGTTAATACCCGACCATCGGTTAGTGTAATACGGTAAACCTCTGCATTGCGAGTTAAGACAGCATCCGTTAATGCTATCGTTTCCCCGCGATGAGACAGCAGAACATCGCCTTGCTTTACTTGCTCGATCGGTACTAACTCTCCTTTAGAGTGTACTATAGTGCCTGCTATAAAACAAGTATCATCGTCACGTTTGAGTGGAGAAATCTTGGCTACCTGGGGATTCATGGTAACCCCCTGCGTCGGTTTCCGCCCCCTCATCCAACGATACTTTCGCATTTCCTCAATCAAGTGAATACATCGCTTGTGAATGAAAATCCTTGGTCGGTTGTTAGCGGCCTGGATTTTCAACAACGACCGGATGCAATCAATGCCCTTCAGCACATCATTCGCCGCCATGTGTGTGGTAATGCCGCGAAAGTTGAACTCGTTTAACTCTCCCGGCCGTGAAGGATCGGCAAACGTGCCGAGATGCCACTGGCTTGGCGTAGGTTGGAACACCGGGCCGCTGGCGGTCAGTGCCTTGTCAGTTGCCCACTCGCCGGGCCATTGCCATTCAAGCGACTTCTCGACAATGGCCTCGACGTGATCCAGAGTAATAGCGGCTTGGGAGTTGTTCCAGTATTCATCATAAATATACCAGTCACCCACACCATCTCGATAACCCCAAATGCAGCAAAATGGATGCTCTTCACTCGCCCCCCAATCCACACCTCGATAATGTTGCACGCCCGGCGGGAATATCGTAGGACCGTCAACCACATGCACGGCCGGGTTGAACGCCTGAAAAATCACACCCTCGAACGTCGCCAGTGCCCCGGTCATTCTGGTTTGCAACATTTCGTCGGGCACACCGGCGAAGAAGTTGTCGTACCATCCTTCGGCCAGGTTAGGCTTGTTCATTTCCGTGTTGCAGCGGTAGAACTCCCAACCCTCGGGCCGATCGTCCATTGCCTTCTCGATCCACAAGCAAAGCTCCGGCTCAATCGGCGTGAACTCGCAAAACTGGCCGCCGGGGTACATATACTCGCGGCAGCCGCGAAGGGTTTCGAGAAACAAGTCGAGTGGGAATTGTTCGGAGAACCAAAAGCCGCCGATGGATCGGGCCTGCAACGCCCGCCGCCCTTGTTCATAGCTCTTGAACTCTATCTGCCAATTCTTATTCGGGTCGCCGCCACGCTCCACCGGCCACGGCTTCAACGGCACAGCCAACGGCCAGTTTCGAGCGTGCTTCAACCACGAGATGTTTTCGTAGTCCACCTCACACATCGGGATATGCCCGTGCCCGTAGAGTTTTTCGTCCCACGCCACACCGCATACCTGGTCGTAGGTGTTGCTGATAATCCAGAATGGAGTATTCTTTCGCGGTGGTGGTTGGCGATAGAGAAGAAACTGGGCGGTCTTAAAACTTGCAGCTTCTGTCGTGCCGGCGGCGTTGCCACCTACAAGCATGGAAACCATATCCCTCGAATTGCAAAACGACTCTTGCTGATCGAACTGCTCGGGCTTGTCGGGCCGTGGTACAAAATTAGCCCAGCCACATTCGGGGTCATTCAGTGCAGCCCACTGGCGTAGAACCGGATCGGACTGGATGACCGCAATGGCATCGTTGTGAAGTTCCGGCGGTATTTGTGATAGGGGGGAGAGCATGGTTATGTTTTCGGCTTCGTGATCTCAAGCGTGGCTGATATTGGCCTCCCATTACTATCAAAAGTACACCGAAAGCTATCGACTTCCATCAAGTTACCATGCAGGACGACGTTATCTCCAGCCCGGAAACTGCTTAGGTCGATGGGTACGTTACTAAATGCCAAGGCGAGATTCAGTTTTTCTTCCAACTCACCCAACCGAGCTAGGATTCTATCGCCAAGTAGTTCAGCTTCAGTTGGCTTATGCTTTACCAAAGACCGGGAAACCCGAAGGCAACCAAGAGTACCGCGAGGGCCTACGAGGATCTCATCATTTGGCCTATCAAAGCTAATTATCTGACACTCGCCTATGCCCTCAACTATGACTTTATCTCTTATGGCAAACCGGGGTTCTGGCGTCTCCCCAAGAGTGTTCCTCTTCGGCGGCGTCGGTGGCCATGGCCCAACCCAGTTCGACGGACGTGGTTCTGTGATTGAATTACTCACGATATTACCTCCCAGTCAGCATCATCTTCTCCCTCCCACATCGACATAGCCTCACGCGAAACACGAGCCCCTGATTGCTTACGAGATTGCCTCTGATTTTCATAGGCTTCATTTACTATCTTCTCTTCTTCTGTCTCCACAACATTGACGGGATAACGCAACTCGTTATCAACACCATCCTCGCTCGTTTCCAATTGCACATCGATCATAGTGCAATCAGTTACGGGATATTCGATTACACTTCCCGGTCCGTCGGGGGTATAGACCCGCTCGCCTTTGGTGAATAACGGTTCTTCTTTTGCACACTTCGGACATGTGAAACCATGGTAGAGATTGTGTTTTTCACATTCCGGTGACCCGCCGTGGTGAATGCACAGATGGGGGTGAGGTGGCTCTGACTCCGGCTTGGAGTCGGGTTCATCCTCGGCCCCCCTTCCAAAACATCGCCCCAGTCCCTTGAGAAACTCCTTTTGTTCGTCAGGAAACAACCGATAGAAAAAGCGACCAATAACGCCAGCACCCGGATAGGGTTTTTCTTCCTCAACGGGCGGCTTCACTTTACCACAACCCAAAGCCTCTTCCGCTTCCTCAAGCGGCCAAACCTCATGGGTACAAAAGATACATGAAGCTATCCCTTCAAGGGGACTGTCGAGCTTAACCTCAACGCATGTTGACAATTGTAAGTCGCCCGGAATGATTCGCGATATTGTACCGATACCCATGGGTGAAACAACGCGGTTACCGACCACATGCGATCGCCACTCAACTTTGTCGCCGGAGGTGAAGGCCGGTGTGGGGTTGGTAGCTGGTTCCGGTTTCTGCTTTTCCTCTTCCATCCGAGCAATATCCTCCCGTAGTTGCTTAATAATTTTGGCTTGGTAATGATTTTCCAAAGAAAGGACTTCGTTTGATCTTCGCATCTCGGCATTACCTACAACAATCCCCTCACGATCGACAATGGCAGGATTGTGTTCCGGCTCTGGCTCTGGTTCCCCAAACTCCGGTATCTCTTCAGTCACTGGAATGACCGGGAAACTGCGGCTCCAGATTATCAGCTTTTGTGTGTGCCCGTGCTTGTCGATTTGTATTTCTGCAATCATAGAATCAGACGGAAGGCCCTTCACGAGCAGGAAATTAAGCAACCAAGACCATTCACATCCTTGGCTGTATCTCTCTAGGGCCTGTAGGGTCACAAAGAATCCCTTGGTCTGAATATCCCTACACAATTCAGGTCTTATTGCCCTTAGCTGGCGTGACTTCAGCATCCAGCTACTGTTATGGCCAAATGCCGTGAAGTCATCGGGTGATTTGATTTCCTCAGCGTTCGGCGATTCGGTTTCATCGACTTCCGCTTCCATGTCCGCTTCCGCTACCGTGGCTCTTGGCCTCAAATGCTCCCCCCTGGCCCTCGCGTCCGCCTCCGCCTTCAGTTTGTCAGCCGCTTCCTTGGACTTGATCTTTCCTTCTTCCATCGCCTTCTCGACCATCGGCTTGTCTACTTCATGGTTGTATTCGGGAAACTGTTCACTTTCTGAAACGATAGGAAAATGTCGATTACAAAGCAAGACAATAGCTTGCAGACCACCCCCTTCTTCGTCGTCAACGTGAACCACTTCCGTATGCTTCGGAAGAGTTCGGTAAAGTTTATGACCGACTTCGGCTATCCTGCCGTATCGGTTATCCTTGCCTGCGGTGGCCGCCGTCGATGAACTATCGACACGCATCCATTTTACTCTTCGCGTCCTCAATCCCGAAGGTATACTGGTGCCTTTCGGAAAATGCAACGGCCGCATATCCTCGATAGTTCTCTTTCTCTCACTCATAATGATTCTCCAATCAGTGAGTTTGCCCGAGTTTAACTTACGGTTTCGGCATCGCCTCAATCCTTGATTCTATTGCCAAAGTACCCGGCTCAAAGCCAAGACACCTCGCGACCTCAACTCCAATCTGGTGGGTCACTTCCAGGGCAGCACAAGGGCCGCCAACGATCCCCGAAATCTCAATACGAAGTTCCTGCCGTTCGTCAGCTTTGTCCTTTTCCTCGCTCATGTCATTCTCCAATCTACGGATTGTCCAGCCCCTAATTCAACTCCATCTCCAATTGAGCATCGGAAAACCGCTTCCGCTTCTCAACCCCCGCAACCAACCGCGTCAACATTGCCTCATCGACTTCGCCAGGCGTCATCCCCGCCACTCGCAATTCACCACCATGATTTATGTCGAGCTTCGACGCCGCATAGTAGCCGCCGACCTTCGCCCGGAACTCGATGCACCACTGAATGACATTGACCCAGTGAGTTTCACCGGTGGTTTTCGCCTGTGATAGAATCTTCTCGACGATTCGCAACTTACCGACACCGTCAACAAGAGCCTGCTTGATGACTTTTTTGGTCTGCGGGCTACAGGATTTCTCAAACCTATCCCACGCCATTCGTTCAATCATTGATATTCGAGCCAAGTCCTCCGTGACCGAAACGATCTGCTCTTCCTTCCATGCTGGCTTGACACGTTCTTCCAGATGCTTGGTTACGGTCTTTCGATCAACGCCAACTTCCCGGGCGATGTCCATCTTTGTCGCGCCCTTCAGATACATACTGGCGATTTTCGCAAGTACGCCAGGCGTGATAGGGCTTCTTCCCTTCTTCATCCTGCCCCTGGGGTTTTTGCTGGTCGACTCTATCGGCTTCCTGATTCGTCGCTTTGGTTTTGGTTTTGGTTCTGGCTCTACCATAACAACTCCCTACGCCTCGACTGGCGTTTCTGTTGTCGGTTCAGCCGCCGCCCCGAAGGCTTCGGGCTGCTGCTTGAACCGCTTGATAACCGCGTTGACCTTCTGGCGGGAAATCGTTTCATCCTCTGTGGTGAGAGTGCGGGAGATTTCGCCGGGTTTGATACCCTCTTGATGGAGGCTGACGATGTGTTGCTCCAGGGTCATCGTAGTGCCGCTGTCGTCACTGACGGGAAACGTGCCGTCACCGTCGCCAATGGATTCTTCGGCTTGTTTCTGCCACGGCATCGGGCGGGCCACCGGCGGGGCCTCTGGGGCAGATTCGACCCTCGTTTCCATGCCCGCATCCCGCCGCTTCCCTTCGACTTCCGCATCAATCGCCCGCTCAGTGGCTTCGTTTATCTCAGGCCCGTGGGTGCCCCGCTCGGTTTGTGGCGATGGATAGTTTTCCATCGGCCGCTGAATACCCGCTTCGTCACAATCGGCGAAGACTTGCTCGACAGTGCAGTTCTTCATATCTGCAATCTGTTCGGCCGACACACCTTCAGTAACCAACTGCTCAAGCGATTCAGGGGCCACGGCTTCCATCTTCTCAAGTTTCTTCTCCCGCGTCTCGCGAGCTCGGGCGACCGCCGCGTCCTGATCGGCCTGCCGTTTCAGTCGCCGCCGCTCCTGTGGCGACACAAATCCTTCGCCAGTGTGCGTGCCCGGCTTGGCCTTCTCTTCACGGAGTTTGTCGAGATCAGCGGAACCGTCAGACAGAAACCACTCGTAGATTGCACATATCTGGTTATCGTTGACGCCCTGCTTTTCCAGTTCCTTGATAGTTTCGAGCCTGACCGATTGCCGGGGCACGGCGTCTTGTCGAGCAGCCGCCACCCGCTCCATTGCGAACCAGAAATCCTGCGACGGCATGGCGGCCGTGTCGCCACTGACCTCCGCCGCTTTCTTCCAAGCGTTCCATGAATCGGTCAGGGTTTCGACTTCCTTGTTCAACACCCGACAATCCGCCGGGGTGTCGCCGGTCGAGAAAACCTCCACCATATCGTCGACGGCCGCTTGAAACGGGTCGGTGATGTAGGGGATGTCCGACTCCGACCATTCGGCGTGGACTAGGGCTACCGCGTCGGCGACGTCGAATAGATGTTTTCTGCGTTCGGATGTAGCTACCATGAGTTTTTTTCTCCAGGTTTAGGTTTGTCGTTTTAGTTTGTCGCGATTGCGATACTCTTCCTTAACTATCCCACCCCACATTTTTCCGATGCCAGCCGGACAGCGTAAAGCGATGACTTCATCGGATGAGAAGACGATATTCTGAATATAATGATCGAGTTGCCATACAATGAACCATTTTCGCCAGAGGACTTGCCACACTAATTGAATATCACCATCGCCAACCGCCTCAGTAAACGCATCAACAACGGCGTAAATGTTCTCCCTTTCTTTGTCTATTACCGTGACTTCTTCCCATCTTTTGCGATTGACAATCTTCCACGGAAACCACCTTGCCAAAAACTTCCTCATAACTCTACCTTCCGACTTCCCTTTGTTTCAATGCGTATAAAAAAAATGTGTCGCCACTACCACAACCACACCAACCACCACACCGGAAACAACACCAGCCACCCAGCCACTAATTCGTCGCCTGTCGGCCTTCTCGGCTTCAACAACCGCCATCCGTGAGTCTATGCTCTTCCCGTTCCCCATAACAATTTTGCGACAGGCCGCACAACTACCCTCGATACGACTCACCGCAGCGTCAGTCTTTCGCTGCAACTCCATAAACTTGTCTATTCGTTCGTGGATCCGTTGTGCATCGGCTGCCGTAAAAGCCATAGGGTAAATCCTCTGAACAGGTTTTTGTATCGCATAAGCACAAACCGCAGCACGTCACCCGCCTATCGGCACCGGCATAGGGTCGCCGGGAAAGTGCGGGTGCGGGTAGCCGTGTTTCATGTTGCCGCTACCCTTCCAATCGCCGCCAACTGCCGCCATCCAGCCGTAATGCCACAGCGTTTTGGCGTAAGCCTCGGCCACTTGGTTTCTTGGGTCTGGTCCGAAATCGTGATAGTCATAAGCACCGCGACCGTCCCACGCCTTAGACCCCTCAACTAGCCACCACAGATGATTGTGATGGACGTACCAGTAGGGCAGTTCCTTGTTGGCATCCTCGACAATGATGTTCGTATCGTCCAGCGTCGGCAGACGCCCTAGTTTGCCCTGAATAGTGTTCCTGCGAAAAACACCAGCAGCAACGTCGCCATGTATCGAACGACGGCCAGTGATTACGTTCTGGTCAAGACAGGTATTTGCTCCTTTATAGTACACCTGGAGACTTGCGTTGTCCCGAAAGATTGAGTTGCTTATCGACAACCGCGTTTCATTTTGCTGATTCGCATAAACGCCGTGATGGTACTGTAAGTTTGTGCCGTTACGCTCAATCAAGCTGTGATGAATCCGCGTGTTGCCAGACGACAGGATGCCTTGCGTTTTGTTTTGGACTACCCAACAATTGTCAACCTCTAAATCAACAAACTCCTGAGTCTGGATACCGCACAGCCCACCCGTTATCACGCAACCCTCAATCCGCAAGGGAGCGTAGGTTGAAATCGTGTGGTGCATCCATTCGGTAGGTAAAAGGATACAATCCCACGGATACTCAGCCACCGAACGAATACACGTTGGCTCTGTAATATGGCCAAGTCGATGTGTGCCGGCGGGTAGTTCTACGACTTTCATGCTGGCTCTCATACTGTTTTTTCTGGCTTTCGTAAAAACGGCCGACGTCAACCGCGAAAATGGGCAAACACGATTGACGCCGGGCCGTCACTCGGGAGAGAGTATCAATGCCGGCGACAAAGACCGCGAGGCGGGAGTTTCAACACCTGTTTGATCCTAGCGACGATCTTGTATACTGGCCTTCGTTCAGCGATATTTTTCACAATGCTTCGCACTGGCTGCCGATCGCCGATTATGCCAACGGCGGTTACCTCCACAACGGCCGGGATGTTCACAACAATGCTTTTCAATTTGGTCGGGCACCTGCCATCAGGGCAATTGTCATCAGCCGCAACGGCCAGTGCGGTCATGCTCAAGATAAGCAAGCCCGCAAGTAAGAAAATAAGTGGTCGCATGTCGAAAGCTCCTTTGGTAAAGGGGAAGGGGGATTATGATTCGCCTGCTATCTTTGTTACTTCGCTCAAGTCACACGTTTCATGCCAGCCACACCGACTGCACATTAGGCCCGCGTGACCGAAAAACTGATCTTCGTCAATGTAGCCCCACTGTCTGCACCCGGGGCACTTGATCTTATGAATCATAGCACCGTTCAAGCTCACCAGCTTGATGTCTGCCGCTGTGAATGTTGGCATAGCCTGCTGCAACTGTTCGATCTTGGCCTGTAACTCTTCAATTTCACCAATCATTTCGCCAAAATCCCGACCTCGACACAGCAATAACGAATCGCCAGCCTTAGCGTCTTCTTTCAATTGAGCTATCCGCTCAGCCGTCATGGTCATTGCTCTATATCCCTCCCATCCTCATATTCCCAATATCAATCAACCCGCCTTCGTGTTTTCGCAGCCAGCACAACATAGCACGGGTGACTAACCGCAATCGAAACCGCCAAAACAACGGCGGGCGGGTGTTGTACTTGTGGAGGTAAACAAACCAAGCCCGCCGCCTCATTGCTCGTCGCAACCGCCGGCCTATACAGCCACGTAACCGACAATTCGGCCGCCACGCCTCGACAACACACCGCAACCACCGCCGCGACTGCTTTTGGCCTATCCGCAGTCGCCAGCGGGAAGCTAGGATTTCGGTTTCAAAGTCGGTGTAGTTCATGGGGCTGCCCTTTTTCTAAATGCTTCAACAACTTATCCACGGCTTGGTCAGTGTCGCCGCCGGGGCCCGTGCGATGGATGTCTTTCGTTGGTGTTTTATCTCGCACCCATTTAGCGGCGTCTCTCAAGTGTTCATCCCAGATAGTCAACCCAACCACGTCGCCTGAGTCTCGGCCGATGTGGAGCTCTACAGGCAATCCACAACCCGACACCACGTAATCTGGCTCATCTGTTAGATACATGAACCACTTACCACCAGCGTCACTATGGTACACACTAGACTTGAACTTTTGCCACGGCGGCCGCGTTCGGTCTGCACGCAACAGGTAGGCTGCCAAGTCTTTCGACCGAGGCCGGACAGCATAAACTATCCGCCAAAACATCCACCGGAGCCACTTCATTGTTTTCAATCCTTCCTGAAAAACAAAAAAACAAACGACGGGCCGGCTTCCGCACCCGGCTCCAGCCAACGGCTTCGGCAGTCAGCGTTGTTGAGTTTCCGCTTCGTGGCGTCAGTCCTCAACCCTGATGATTTCCGTTGGCGTGGCTTCCGCACATACATCCCAGCGCTGCCACGCCGCCGCCGCTCGTTTTATCCTTTCTGTTTACACAGTTGGAGCTACCGGCGGTGTGGCCTCTGGAGTTGGTACAGCAGCCGGAGCCGCCGCAACCACTGGAGCCGCTGGTGTCACGATTACCGTGGCCGGTGGTGGAGTAGGTGGCGGAGCCGGACCGGGACCGGACGCCACACGATCCTTCAAACTGTCGATTTTGTCGCCTACCCGCTCGATCAATCGCTGAACCAACAGCGGTTCGCCCGCTTCGACCTTACCAGCAACTCGGCGAGACAAAAACCAAGCCCCGAAACCAATAGCCAACGCCATAGGCCCAGAGACACCCAAAGCACCGGCAGCAATCTTCCCAACCGACATACCTACCGAACCATCGGCCAGCTTTTCCTGAGCTAAATCCTTTGCATAAGCAGCGGCAATCTCCCGACGGCTGGCATCCTCGCCCAGCTCTTCCTTGACCTTGGCTATCCGTTCGTCGAACCGTTCTCGCAACGTCTCGCGGTCGCCTATCAGCTTGTCCGCCACTTCTTTCAGTTGCGACTTGGCTTCGTCCATCCGCACCTTCATATCGGACACGGCCTCGGCCGACTCGGCCTTCACCTCGGCAATGGCCGCTGCCGATTTAGCCTCCGCCTCACGAATAGCGGTATCGTCAACCTCGGACGGTGTGGCGGGTGTGATAGGAACTAGCGGCGCCATCGGAAGCGGTGGGCTTGCGGGGGCCGGTGGAGCCCGTTGCTCTGCCCGTTGATCGGCACGCATCTCGATAAGTAGCTCGGCAATGCGGTCGAGCTTCAGATTCGTAGAGTCCAGATTGATTGACGGAGCCGCCGGAGCCGCTACGCCGGGCATTGTGGGCCAGACTTGCTGCTGTTGTTGTAATCCTCCAATCCGCTGATCTTGATTGTGTCGGTAGGGCGACAACCGCCAGGGGCTTTTCTGACCAGAGCCAGGGGCCGGACAATTCCCGCCGGGGCACTGAACTCGGGTCTTCGCCGCCTCTTTCAAGATACTCGTTTCGAGCTTCGTATTCCGGCCGGCAAACGCCCGATGCAAAGCTGGCAAACTGGTGGCGATGCCCGCTGAATCGTCTTGCTTTCGAGCGTAAAGCAACCCTACAATCTTCGTACCTTCGGCATCGAATATGGCCGAGCCGCTGCGACCGTTGGCCGGTGGCGGTTGGAAATACATATCCGCCCCGCTGTAGCCCAAGACATGGCCTTTCCATCCAGTCGACCAACTCCCGCCGGCACAGCCGACGGACATGATGCTGCCGCCGGGTCGTGGTGAGTCGCCGCTCCCGCCCAAGGGGATCACATCAGGAAGCACTCCGCCAAACGATGTTTCAGCAATGGCCACGATAGCCGCGTCGGCCTTTGTATCCTTCGCGATAACCCGCCCGGAAAGCTGCGAAGACTTATGGCCTCCCCGCCAAAACTCCAGCGAAATGGTCGGAGTCGTGGCCACATGGGCGTTGGTCAACACGTACACCATGCCGTTGGAATTGGCGAAGGCACAACCGCTGCCGGTGCTGCCGTCGCTTGCACGTACTCGGCAACTGGCGTCGTGGCAATCGGACAGTGTGGCCATTGCTGGTGTGGCTGTTAAGGCCACCAATGCGATTAGTACGGCGAGAATCCCCGCCACTCTTGCGAACTCGAAAGGCTTCCGATCTCTCATGGGTCTTGTCTCCTGTTACGGTATCAACGAAATGGTTTTCAGTAACACACAGGCTTAACCGGCGGCACGCTGGGCGGCCAACATAATCCCTGCCGTTCATTCTCAATGGTAATCCAACCACGACCACCACAACCATGACAGGGCTGCGGGAATGGCACTGCCGTGGTTTGGCAATCGTCGTGCGGCGTTATCTTTCCACTGCCACCGCACACCGGACACGTTTGTGCATGACTCATATCACTTCCCCTACGGTATCAACGTGAAACGGTATCTGTAAAACGAACTCCTAGCCAAATCCGCCGGCTCGGTTATCCTATCCGCCAAGTTCGGCACCGGGTCAACATTCCCACCCAACCGATCGGCCAACGCACACGCCTGGCTACAAAACGCCGGCCGTCGATTGCTCGCGGCGGTATCGTAAGTGTCGGGCTTCACAAAACACCGAACCAACGGCATGTGAAGTAAAGCGGCACGCGCGAGATTGAAGTATCCATACTCAGCCCCACATAACCGCTTCATAAATCGAGTAGAACCATCGCGATTGTACTCTATCCTGTGCTGGTCCGGGTTGGTTTCGTAAACGTCCCACTGTTCCGGCCACCCTTCGACTTGGCTCGATAGCGTGACCGCCCGGCCCCCGATGAACTGCATCATTTCCAGGATGAATAAATCGTCACCCCACCATGCGGCTTTCGCGGCGTGGTTGTGGATGCCCCTGCCCATAGTGGCGATAATGCCCGGCTGGCGGAATAGTAGCAAGTCGCCGTCGCGGATTAGGTGGCGGACGTCGTTGTATCGGGCAAGTTTTGTTTTGGCTTCAGTCATTGGTCATGTCAATTCGTTTAGGCCACCATAGCCACAGCGACCAGCAAACCAAAGGAAATGCAAAAACAGTAAAAGCATTGGCAGTCCCGGTGATGTCTAACTCCTTGACGAAAGCCCCTATGTTTATCCCAAAAATCACCCATAGGATTGTCATCATTGTTTTTTCCATCGTTTCTCAATCCTCACTCCCGCTTTATCAATCAAAAACAACCGCGACGGCGTCTTGGAAGTGACTAAAAGCCACCGCCGCGATTGCCGGAGAAGTTTACTCTTGTTCTCCCGTTAAAAAAGGTATGCGGACTGGGAATCGAACCCAGCTACCTAGTGCCAACATGCCAGCCAACCGGCAGCCGACATATCAACGTAATCTCTAAGCACTGGCACCAGCCAGCCGCTCATGTATTGTCGTTACACACCGCCTCGCCTTTGTCGTTTTCGGTTGTGTCCGCCCCCTCCCGCCCCTTCACCCCACGAATCACACTCGCAGCAATCCGCACAATCGAAACATAGTCAGGGATTGTCAACTCGACTTTCGAGTCTTCGATAGCCTTTTCCTGGCTGGCTGTCAGGACGGTGTAGACATCGTCGATCGAAACGAGGTAGTCCGGGCACTCCCGGTTTTTCATTTCGCAATAGCCAATCACATCGCCCACGATCTGACTGGTAATGTCGAGCAGGCCAATCGAAGAAAGAACGATCTGGGCATTGGTGGCAACCATTGCCTCATCACGATCACTCTCCGCCTTGACAGCATCCAGCGTCACGACCAGCCCGAGCGCCGCCTCCACCCGCTGCCGCGTGGCAACCAGTGCCGACAATGCTGATTTATCGCACGTCAGTTGCCGCACATTGCCGAGCAGGTACTTCGAGATCGAAACATCGAGCTTTGCCAACTCAATAACTGTTGGTTCCGTCGCAAAGCGATTGACGGCTATCGTGTGGCGACTCACCGCCGCGAGGTCTCGGGTCACTTTCCCTCCATCCATTGCTTTCGTTTCACTCATTTTTCTTCTCCAGGAAAAAAGGTTCGCGTTTATCCTCTGAAAATGGTTACAGACCGCCGAGCACAACCGCAAATGGTAATACCAGCCGCCCCTGGTAGTCAATCCCACATATTGGGCGGTTTGGGCGGTTAGTCGTCCAGGGCGGGGTCGTCTTCGTCGTAGTCGTCTTCGTCCAGGTCGTCATCCAGGTCTTGGTCGTCTTCGTCAAAAAGATCGTCGTCGTCTTCGTCATCGAAGTCCGGGTCGAAACCGTCGCTGTCCTGATCGAAGTCAGGATTGCTTTTCTCGCCCTCCGCCTCTGGGGGGTTGCCATCCTCGTTAGTCTCTTCGGTCGCTTCCTCCCGATCGTCCCCATACTGCGGGTTATCCGCCCGGAATTGCATCAGCAACAAATCAATCTTGTCGGCCTTGCCCTTGCCGATGCCCTTGATCTGCTTGTACCAGTCGACGCCGGCTTTTTGGCCGAGCTTGGCGAAGTCGCCCAGATTGAGTATTTTCGCGTCCGCGAATAGCTCGACCTGGGCGGGGGTGATCCCGACGTCGGCCATCGACCGAAGCTGCCAAGTATCACTGGTGGCCGTCGGATTCTGTATTTCCTCAAACTCCGGATCACATTCCCTCGCCTTTGCTGGCAAGTTACCACCCTCCATCCCCGGCAACTCCATCTGCCCGGCACCCTTGCGGATGGTCGCTCGAAGCTCCGATTCCGCACCCTCGAAGGCTTTTTTCGCGTCCGATGTTTCTTCTTTCAGGGATTTCCATTTCCCCTCAAGGGTGGATACGTGGATTTCCATCATGCGGATTTTGTCGTAATGTTGGTGTTCGGCCTTAGAATAGGGGGTTTCCAAACACTCTGCTGTTTCGGCCGCCTCGACCGCCTCGACCGGGTTGTCCTCTACCGCGACCTCCGGAGGAATGCCCGCTTGGGCTTCCGTTGCTGTAGCTTTTTTAATCATTACAGGTTCTCCAATCTAAAAAAGGTAGAGTTGACGTAAAACGCTAGATAGTGTATAAAACGAGAGCCGATCGGGTTGTAGCCCGGCTCGGCTCTCTGACCAGTCTCAACCTAACAAGGAGATCGAGATGGCTAAAAGCAATTCTAGCACAAATGTAGTTTACAAACCAATCCCTGGATTCGATGGGTATCGCGTTGGCGACGATGGTAGCGTCTGGAGCCACAAACGCAGTAAATGTCGTTTGTTGAAGCTGGGGGCTTCTAGGGGCTATCTTCACGTTGGCTTGTGCATAGATGGGGAAGGACACACGCGAAAAGTCCACCACCTCGTGCTCACTGCTTTTGTCGGCCCACGTCCAGCAGGAAAAGAAGCCTGCCACGGAAATGGGTGCAGAACTGATAATCGCCTTGTAAATCTGCGATGGGATAGCCCGGCAGCAAATCGTGCCGATCGACATGGTGCAGACTACAAAGTAGCAAGGGGGGAACCTCACGTCGGTGCCAAGCCCACCGAAGCCAATATTCGCGAAATCCGACGGCGGTATGCGGCGGGTGGCATAACATACAAAATGTTGGCAAAAGAATATCAAGTTTGCCCAGGCACCATTGGAATGATTATCCGCCGCAGGACGTGGAAGCACGTCGCCTAACACCCCAACCCCCTCATCCTGGGTTGCTGTCGCCGTAATCGCCGTATTTGGCTCTTGCGGCGTTTTCTTTGATTGTGCCTTTGGTTCCCGGTATCTCCCGTCCGGTGGCTTGTTTGACCCCTTCTCGGCTACGTCGTTGTTCATATCTCGCCTCTGGCTTCTGCTGTCAGCCGGAGGACGTTTGCTAAGCTGTCGATGCGGTACATGCCTTTGGGGGCCGCGTCATCGGCAATCAAAACAACCTTGAGTTTGTAGCGATCCCAACTTTCTGGATTACACACCATGCAAACCAGATTGCCGCTACGAGCCACGCCGCTCATACCCCCACCACAGATTGGACA
The DNA here is from genome assembly GCA_024232355.1 of Chloroflexota bacterium. The sequence continues at coordinate 30,669 of JAAEPW010000045.1, forward strand.
GGGATGCTCGAAGTTCCCGA
>JAAEPW010000046.1 GCA_024232355.1 Chloroflexota bacterium
CGAGTACGTACCCATCGAAAACGTTTCAGGCTGCATACCCGTTCTGCTAAACAATCCCGAAAGCAACTACAGGGCCTGGTAAAACAGTGGCTCCACCTACCGCCACCTGATGGACCGCCCGAGTGACTTTTGCGGCATTGCGCTTTTACACTACAAATCGGTGACAAGGCTCCGGACTTTGAGCTACCGGCAACGGATGGTAATACCTACAAACTGTCTGACCTGGACGACAAGGTCTTTGTGATATTTTTCACTTGCAATCACTGCCCGTTTGTCATCGGGTCAGACGAGGTGACCCGGCAGACGGTGGATAAATTCGTCGCTGAGGGGGTTAGGTTCGTGGGCATCAATTCCAACAGCGTCAATACCTACGCTGAGGACAGCTTTGAGCACATGGTCGAACGGATGAATGAGCACGGGTTTCCTTGGTTGTACTTGCACGATGAATCTCAGGACGTGGCGCTGCGCTACGGAGCGCTTCGGACGCCGCACTTTTACGTGTTCGATCAAGGTCGCAAGCTCATCTATACAGGTCGAGGAGTGGATAATCCCCGCGATACGTCCAAGATGACGGTCAATGATCTCGAACGAACTTTGCGAGAGCATCTGGACGGAAACCCCATAAGCGTACCGGCGACCAATCCGATTGGCTGCAACGTCAAGTGGGATGGCAAGGACGCTCACTGGATGCCACCTGAGGCGTGTGATCTGGTGTAGGGTTGTAGGTCAGGAGGGAGCATCACAGGATCAACAAATTCCAAAGGAGTCAGCTATGGGCATAGTTTTGAGAGATGATTTACTCGATCAATTTTTAAAAGCGATTTCAATGGTCAGGTTCACCATTGGGGAATTTGAGGAAAAAGAATGGATGACCGGGGTTTCTTGGTTCCAGACCCCGGCGCGAATTGGGTGGCACATTGTCGAGACCTTGGATTTCTACTTTTCCGGGAAGCGAAATGCCCAAGAGTTCAAGTATGGATACCGATTTGCCGATCTTTCCCCGTGGGAGTTGCCGGATGAGCAAATGCCAAAGCAAGAGGCAGTGCTCGAGTATTTGGATGAAATGGAAGCCAAGATCAAGAAGACTTTTGCATCGCTAGGCGACGAGGACCTGGACACGCCTTTTGAGCTTTATGACTGGTCGGGAAAGACGCTCTTGGGGCATTACGTGTACGCTCAACGGCACACGATGGAACATCATGGAGCCCTGACGGTCCTTGCAACCAGTTTTGGGCATACGGAAGAGAGTTGGACATAAGATGAAATGTTAAAAGAGTTCAAAGAGTTTTCCCTGCGCGGCAACGTGATGGATATGGCTGTGGGTATTATCATCGGAGGCGCCTTTGGCGTCATCGTCAAGTCGTTGGTGAATGACGTCATCATGCCTCCCATCGGCTTGCTGTTAGGAGGTGTGGATTTTGCCAACCTCTTTGTCTTGCTCAAAGCAGGCTCCCTAGCTGGTCCGTATGCAGCATTGGCCGAGGCGCAGGAAGCGGGCGCGGTGACCGTCAACTATGGTTTGTTTTTAAACAACGTCGTCAGCTTTATCATCGTCGCTTTGATGATGTTCTTGCTGATCCGAGGGATGAACCGGATGCAACAGGAAGAGGAAGCGTCGCCAGCCGAGCCGACCACGAAAGAGTGTCCGTACTGCATCTCGACGATTCCCATCAAGGCCACCCGCTGCGCGCACTGCACATCTGAGATGTCTTGAATTGGAGAAAACTATGGCAAATTTTATTACTCGTCCGGTTGTTATGGGCCAGCGCGGGGTCGTCACCTCGGGTCATTATCTCGCCACGGCGGCTGGATTTCGCATTATGGAGCAAGGCGGTAACGCGATTGACGCGGCGGCGGCGATGTGCTTTTGCCTCAACTTGCTAGAGCCGCAGAGCAACGGCATCGGCGGCGAGGTGCCGACGTTGATCTATTCGGCCAAGGAAGGAAAAGCTTTTGCCGTCTGCGGGTTGGGATGGTCACCGGAGGCGTTCACCATCGAGTGGTGCCAGGAACACGGCATCGACCTCATCCCCGGCGATGGCTACCTGCCCGTGTGTGTCCCGGCGGTAGTGGACACATGGGCCACGGCGGTCGTTCGTTTTGGCACGATGAGTATGTCGCAGGTGCTCCAGCCCGCCATCGAACTGGCCGAAAACGGTTACCCGGTCTACCTGGGGTTGCGTGACCACATTGTCGGCAACTTGAAAAAGTACACCGAGCTTTACCCGAGCACCGGCGCGGTCTATTGCCCCGATGGGCAGGTACCCGAGGTCGGACAGATTCTGCGCAACCCGGATTGGGCGAACGCGCTCAAGTTGATGTGCCGCGGGGAAGAGTCGGCCCGGCACAAGGGGCGCATAGCGGGCATAGAGGCGGCGCGGGACGTCTTTTACAAGGGCGAGATCGTCGAGCGCATCATTGACTATATCACCAACAACCCGGTCGAGGACGCCAGCGGGATGGCGCACGCCGGGATGCTCTCCTACGAGGATATGGCCGAGTGGCACGCGACGGTCGAGGAGCCGGTATCCCTTAATTATCGCGGTCTCGATGTGCACAAGTGCTCCTCGTGGACGCAGGGACCGGTCTTTTTGCAGCAGTTGGCGATCCTGGAGGGTTTCGACCTCCAGGCCCTGGGGCACAATTCGGCCGATTACGTGCACACGTGGATCGAGTGCGCCAAGCTGGCCTTTGCTGACCGGGAGGCGTATTATGGCGATCCCCAGGTTGACGATGTGCCGTTCGACGTGCTGCTCTCGAAAGAGTACGCCGACGCCCGACGTGCCCTCATCGGCGCACAAGCCTCGCGCGAGATGCGGGCCGGTGACGTGGGGCGCGGTGTGCCAGATTACGTGACCTTTGACGTCGCCGAGGACAACCGGCGCGCGCTGAACGTGGCAGCGCGTCAGATCCGTGACCTGGGCTTGGGTCACGCCCACGTCAGCGATACCACCCACCTCGACGCCGTCGACCGGGAAGGCAACATGGTCGCTGCGACGCCGAGTGGCGGCTGGCTTGGTTCCTCTCCCATCATCCCTGGATTGGGTTTCCCGATGGGCACGCGCGGGCAGATGTTCTATCTCAATCCGCGGCGGCCCAACGCGCTAATGCCGCGCAAACGCCCGCGCGCCACGCTGACGCCCTCGCTGGTGACGAGAAATAGCGAGCCGTTCATGGTCTTTGGCACGCCGGGCGGCGATTGCCAGGATCAATGGACGTTGCAGTTTTTCCTCAACTATGTGGACTTTGGGATGAATGTTCAGGAGGCGTTGGATGCGCCTACTGTCCATTCGGCCCATTTCCCGTCATCTTTTTATCCTCGCGCCGCCTTTCCCGGACAGGTAATGGTCGAGGGGCGTATTTTACCAGACGTCGTCGCGGAACTCGAAAAGCGTGGGCACGAGGTCGTTGTCCTTGGCGACTGGGAGAACGGCAAAGCAATGGGTATTTGGTACGACAAGGTACGCGGTGTCATCCAGGGGGGCGTGTCGCCCAGGCGACAGATCGGGTATGCGCTGGGGTGGTGAAATCGAATTGACGCAGAATTGCGTCGAATTTATAATATAGCTAGTATACGGAGGCGGAAATCCTTTCGCAGTTTTTAGAAACCCACTGAAAGCCCGCGCTCGCCAGGGATCGTCAGATCCCGGCTCTGCGCGACGAAAATTAACTCCGAAAATGGTAAAAACGACGATTTAGACGGGGATCTGACGATCCCCTCGGAGCAGTAACTGCCAAAGGATTTCCGCCGAGCAGTACTAGTCTTTTCTGCTCCAGTTGGAAATTGACATGGGAGAAAAACAGTCATAGTGAATGCTTTCCGAGACGTTTTTCAAGGGATGCCGGTCATGGTGACCGGGCACACTGGTTTTAAGGGATCGTGGTTGAGCGTCTGGCTGAAGGAGCTGGGGGCTGAGGTGATCGGCTATAGCTTGGAGCCGCCGAGCACGCCGAACAACTTTGAGGCTTTGCGGTTGTCCGGGCGGGTCGTTGATGTGCAGGACGACATCCGTAATCTCGACGCGCTCCGGCAAACGATCGCCGAGTTCAAGCCCCAGGTTGTCTTTCACCTGGCGGCGCAGACGATCGTGAGCGAGTCTTATGCGAATCCCCAGTACACGTTCGACGCCAACGTCCTCGGCACGGTCAACGTCCTGGAAGCAGTGCGGTCAACGTCCTCGACCCGGTCGCCGTCCTCGGTCAGGGCGGTGGTTTGCATCACGACCGACAAGTGCTACGAAAATCGAGAGTGGGTGTGGGGTTACCGGGAGAACGACCGTCTTGGCGGGCACGATCCCTACAGCGCGAGCAAGGCGATGGCCGAGTTGGCGGTTTCGTCGTACCGTCAATCCTTCTTTTCCCCGGAAAAGTATGATGAACACGGGATTGCCGTAGCGTCTACTCGGGCCGGGAATGTGATCGGCGGCGGTGACTGGGGCGTGGACCGTCTCGTGCCGGATTGTGTGCGCGCGTTGGCAGAGGGCCGGACGATACACGTTCGCAACCCATATTCCGTGCGCCCGTGGCAACTTGTCCTCGAACCGTTGAGCGGGTATCTGTGGCTGGCCGTCAGGCTCCTCCAAGATGGCGGCAAGTTTGCCCAAGCCTGGAACTTTGGACCGCCTGAGCGAGTGCCCGTCAACGTTGGGGGTCTGGTACAAGAGATGATACAACTTTGGGGAAGCGGCGACTGGGAGGATATCAGCTCGGATCAAGCGCTGCACGAGACTGGTTTGTTGATGTTGAATTGGGAAAAGGCTGCCAATTATCTCGACTGGCAGCCGGTCTATGCTTGGCGGGAGGCTTTGGCCGAAACAGTGGATTGGTTCAAAGAGTATTACGAGGGTAATTCGGGCGCGGATATGTATGGTGCTTGTGTCTCACAGATCAGACGTTACGTGGATCGCGCTCGTGAATTGGGCGCTGTCTGGACCAAGTCGATGGGAACCTACAGCAAGCAGTGAAACTTGTACGCAATAACGTTGTGTTCCAAGGAAAGGAGGATGTATTATGGCACGTCAGTCTGGCAATAGGAAGAGTGGTCTTCGATGGTGGGATGCGGCACTGATTATTGTTGGCGTACCGACGTTGGTGCTCTTGATCTGGTTGTGGATCCGTCACCGCACTGAGAAGGAAACGACTTTGTCTGACAGGTTCGAGATTGTGGTTTCGCCTCGATCTCCCCGGACACCCAAACCTGAAAAGTCCGCGCAGGATGACTTGAAATGCATCGAAGGGATTGGCCCAAAAACTGCCAGCTTGCTTCAGGCAGCCGGTATTACGACCTTTGCGCAACTGGCCACAACCGATGTGGAGCAACTCCGGGGCATTCTCAGAGAGGCGAACGTTCGGGCAAATCCTAGCACTTGGCCGGAGCAAGCGAGCCTGGCGGCCATCGGCAAGTCGGATGTGCTCAAGATGCTGCAAGCTGAACTCAAGGGTGGTGTGCGAAGCTGAGACGTTGTTCAGAAACAACGTTGTACTTTTTTATCCAATTTGACTTGGGAAATATGTATCAAAACACAAAATTATCTTTGAATGACTCCTAGAAGCAATACGGTGCAGTTAAGGAGTAGCATAGGGCCTTGTGCCCGCTAGGAACGCCCACAAGGGGCTAAACTACGCTAACTGAACCGTATTGCTCCTAGAAGGAGGAAAGAATGGCAGCTATCATCAATCCTATGCGTCCGTATATGGGCCGGTTGGCTGGGGTCAAGGACATAGCCACGGGTATCAAGCTGTTCGAGGTTGAACTGACAGAACCAGAGGGGCAGGCGACTGTTTCCGAATACAAACCGGGACAGTTTGCGTTTTTGTCCGCTTTTGGCGCGGGAGAAGCTCCTTTTGGCATCGCATCCGTTCGGGGGCCTCATCTAGAGTTTGCCGTTAGTGCATTGGGTCACGTCACTCATACCTTGCACACGCTGGAGGTAGGGGACCCGGTGGGCGTGCGGGGCCCGTTGGGGAATTGGTTTCCGCTGGATGGAGACCAGATCAAGGGACGTGACGTCGTGATCCTGGGGGCCGGTATCGGTGGCGCGCCGCTGCGCCCCATCATCCAGACCATCCTGGACAATCGGGCCGATTATGGGCACGTGACGATCATGTGGGCCTCTCGCAGCCCCGATTTGCTCGTCTTTACCGACGAGTTCGATGACTGGGGTTCAGTACCCGACACCGAGTTCCACGTGACGATAGACCAGGAACATCCCGATTGGGACGGAAACGTGGGCCTGATCACGAAATTACTGGAGCAGGTGGATCCCTCGCCAGACAACGCCGTCGCCATTTCCTGCGGTCCGCCTATCGCCATTCATTTTGTCTTTTTGACGCTGGCCAAGCTGGGTTTTGCGCCAGAGCAGATGTTGACGACGCTCGAGTCTCGCATGCACTGCGGCATTGGCAAGTGCGGCCGGTGCAACCTGGGGGAAAAGTTTATCTGTGTGGACGGGCCAGTATTCTGGCAGAGTGAGATCGCGGGGTTTTTGGAAGGGTTTTTGTAGTGACTCTTGCGTCATTAGACCAAACCAACAAACGAGTCCTAATGTTCGGCGGTAAGGGAGGCGTGGGCAAAACCACCTCTTCCGCGGCATCCGCGCTCCACTATGCCCAAGCTGGACGTAAAACCCTCATCATCTCTAGCGATCTCACGCCATCGCTCTCGGATATCTTTGAGGCCGAGATCGGCCCCAAAGAAAAGCCGGTGCCAGGCGTGGAAAATTTGCACGCGCTAGAGATCGACCCTGATGAGGTGATGCGCCGCTGGAAGGAAAAATTCGGACCAGAAATCTACCAGGCGGCGTCGGCATTGGTAAGCTTGCCCTACGACGAATTGGTGGATTACGTGGCGATGGCGCCCGGCATCCGGGAAGAGTTCATGCTCGACTATATCCTAGAGCACATCCGGGGCGGGCGTTACGACATGATCATCTGGGACACGGCCCCCGCTGGCGATACGTTGCGCCTGCTTGGCCTGCCGGGGCGCTTTATCGAGCATCTGCGTGTCGCTCCCCGAATTTACCTGGGGGTGCAGGACACACTCAAGCTGTCCAAGACACCTTTCCTGGAGATCATTGAGAGTTGGAAAGAGTTGGCGCAAAAGACCGCCGATTTTTTCAGCGATCCGGACAATGTCGAGTTTGTCATGGTCACCATTCCGGAGGCGCTGGGCGTTTACCAGAGCGGGCGGGTGATCGGGGAATTGGCGGAGCATGGGTTAGACGTCCATTATATGATCGTCAACGATGTGATCGTGGACCCCGATTGCGATTTTCACCGGCGTCGCCAAGAGATGCAACGCCCGTATATCGAGATGCTGGGCGACGAGTACGATGGCGATATAACTTTGATCAAACTGCCGCTTTTGCCCTATGAAGTCAAGGGGGTAGAGCGACTAGAGGAAGTGGAAGCGTTTCTGTTTGGACCGAGAGGAGGACACTGATGAAAATTGGCGTGTACGTTTGTCATTGTGGGAGCAACATCGCCGGGATGGTGGATGTGGCGGATGTGTCTCAGTGGGCCAAGGCGCTGGGCGGAGTCGCCGTCAGCCGCGATTACGAGTTCATGTGTTCCAGCCTGGGCCAAGAAATGATCAAGGACGACATTCGTGATCAAGGATTGGACCGGGTGGTGGTGGCCTGTTGTACCCCCCGCATGCACGAGCCGACGTTCCAGCGCGCGGTGGGGGAGGGGGGGCTCAACCCGTACTATTTTGAACAGGCCAACATCCGGGAGCAGTGCTCGTGGGTCCATACTGATCGGGAAGAGGCGACGGAAAAAGCCAAGGCCCTGGTCGCTGGGGCCGTATCGCGAGTGCGGCACCACCAGTCGTTGAGCGTCAACACGGTGCCCATCAACCCGGCGACGCTGGTCGTCGGCGCGGGCATCACGGGTATTCAGGCCGCGCTGGAACTGGCCAACGCCAACTATCCAGTTTATTTGGTGGAGCGGGAGCCGTCTATCGGCGGTCGAATGGCCCAGCTTGACGAGACCTTTCCTACGCTCGACTGTAGTGCGTGAATTCTCGGTCCCAAAATGATGGATGCCGGTCGGCATCCCAACATCACTCTCCTGACCCACAGCGAGGTCGAAGAGGTTTCGGGGTACGTGGGCAATTTCGACGTCCGCATCCGCAAGCGGGCGCGCTCGGTGACGGAGGATCTGTGCACCGGCTGCGGGGCTTGTGAGGAAAAATGTCCTCGCAGGGTCAAGCACGAGGCCTTTGACGCCGGGTTGGGCAAGCGCAAGGCGATCTATCGCCCCTTTGCCCAGGCAGTCCCCGCCATCCCCGTGTTGGACCGGGAAAGTTGTCTGTTCTTCCTCAAAGGGCGCTGCAAGTTGTGTGAGAAGGAATGTCCCACCGGGGCGATCGATTACGAACAGGAGGACGAACTGCTGGATGTGCAGGTAGGCAACATCATTCTGGCTACTGGCTACGATCCTTTCGACGCTGGTCGCATCTCTCAGTACGGCTATGGTCAATACCCCAACGTCTTTACCAGCCTGGAGGTCGAGCGGATGTTGACCGGGTCTGGCCCCACCAGCGGGCACGTCGTCCTGCGTGATGGCAAGACAACGCCGGAGAGCATCGCCATTATCCATTGCGTGGGCAGCCGGGACGAGAATTATAACTCGTACTGCTCCAAGGTTTGCTGCATGTATTCGCTCAAGCTGGCCCACCTGGTCCAGGCACACACCGGCGCGCACATTTACGAATTTTACATCGATATGCGCACCGGCGGCAAACTGTACGAGGAATTTTACAAACGTCTCCAGCAGGAAGGGACCGTTTTCATCAACGGACGCCCGTCCGAGATCCTACCGGAGGGCGACAAGCTGGTAGTCTATGTGGAGGACCGGATGCTGGGGCGGATGATCCGCGTGCCGGTCGACATGGCGATCCTGAGCATCGGCCTCGAACCCCGCCACGACGCGCGAGAGGTGGCGCAGATGTTTAGCATCAGTTGCGATGCCGACGGCTGGTTCAAGGAAAAGCATCCCAAGCTGGATCCCGTGGCGACGCTGACCGACGGCGTCTTTATCGCCGGTTGCGCCCAGGGGCCGCGCGATATTCCCGAATCGGTGGCTCAAGGCGCGGCGGCATCGGCGCGGGTGCTCTCTTTCATCCGGCAGGGGGAGGTCGAGGTCGAGTCGGCCACGGCCCTGGTGGACGAGATGATGTGCGTGGGCTGCACCCAGTGCGTCCACACCTGCCCCTACTCGGCCATCGAGCTGGTGGAAAGCCGGGGCCGTCAGATCGCCCGCGTGAACGATGTTCTGTGCAAAGGGTGCGGCACCTGCGCGGGGACCTGCCCTTCCAAGGCCATCACCCTGCGCCACTTTAACGACCGGCAGTTGGTAGCCGAGATGCTGGGGGCGATGAACGTAATGCGAGAACTAGAACTGGTAACGGCATAGGCAGTATTGGCGGGGATCGCGAATGAATTTCGTTAAGGGCGGGTACATGTGGAGGAATAGACGTGACACAACTGCCCATTCGTAAACTGACGTTGTACAAACAAGGGATCGGCTACTATGAGCGCCGGGGAGAGATCGACGGGGCGCTCGCTACCGTGGTCGTGCCGCGCCACGCCGTCAATGACGCGCTCAAGAGCCTGACAGTCACCGTACGCCAAGGCGGTCATGTGTTGGGAGTGGACTATGAGACGCCAGCGGACAGGCGAAAGGTTCTGGAGGAACTTGCAATCAGATTGGGCAACAAGGCCAGTCTGGTAAACCTCTTGGTGTGTTTGTGTGGTTGCCAGGTGACTCTTTATCTGGAGGACGAAGCGGAGGTCAGCGGCCGTGTGATCGGAGTCGATACATCGTTGGACGCTCAAGTAAACCCTGCCAGCGTGGTATTGCAGACCGGCGATAACGCCGGTCAGGTACAGATTTTTCCTTTGTCTCAGTTGCATGGTTTTTCGCTGCACGACGAGCGCGCTACGACCGACATTGGTTTCTTTCTGGACGTTCATCAGATGGAACAGGCGCGCGCTACGGTCACTGTGCGCTTGAGTGAGGACAAAAACGATCTGGAGATCAGCTACTTGGCCCCTATCCCCACCTGGCGTGTGAGTTATCGCTTAATTGGTCAAGGTGAAAACAAAGCACAACTGATCGGTTGGGGCTTGTTTGACAATCAGTTGGATGAGGACCTGGATCAGGTGGACCTCACCTTGATCTCGGGGCGGCCAATTACGTTCGAGTATGGATTGTATGAATCGTACACGCCCTCCCGCCCGTTTGTCTCTGATGATCCAATGGCTATCGAAGCGGTTTCGGACGACCCCACCATTGTCCAGTCGTTGTCCAACATCTCGCATGAGCTTCGCACGCCGCTTAACAGTATTATTGGTTTTTCCCGAGTCCTGCTCCAGGGCATAGATGGGCCGCTCAGTGAAGAGCAGACCACAGATATAAAAGCGATCCATAATTCCGGGCAACATATGCTTGAAATGATCAACAATCTTTTAGAGTTGGTGCGTCTGCGAGAAGGTGGAAAATCAAGTGGGAGGATCACGTCTGTTTACGGTGCTGGACCGTTGGGTGATCTCAAGGCGAGCAGTGCCTATTTCAAGCCGGTCGTTGTGGGGCAAGCCGTAGCCGAATCCTTTAAATACCAAGTCGAGATGCCAGTGTCGGTCCGGCGGGGATACTCGGCGATGGTGCCCATCATTTCCGAGACGGTCGATTATGAGCCGCTCTGCGTTTACAGCGGCAACAAGATGCCAAATCACCCGTTGTTGGTGTGGCGGCTGCGGAATGCGACGGGCAAGGTGCTTGAGCAGGGTGCGGTGACCCTCGTTGACGGTGACCAGTATCTGGGCGAAGGAATCATGCACTTTACGGGGGTCGGAGACGAAATCCAGATTCCGTATGCGCTCGAGTATGGCATTCAAGTGCGTGAAACGACTGAGCATAGCAAGACACAGCTATTAGGGATCAAATTTGACAAGGAAAAGCGCCAAGCTAAGGTTAGCAGGTACAGTATCATACATTACCAATACCAGTTGACCAGTCATTTGCAACAGCAGACGACGGTTTTCATCGAGCGGCGTGATCCCAGTACAGGCGAATACTTTGAGATGCCGCTGTCCGATTTCGCCGCAGCAGGTCATACCCGTTGGGCGGTTGTGGTGGACGCGAATGCAAAAGCCTCATTCACCATCCGAGTGCGCAATATCCACGAGCGCTATCAAGACATCAATGAATGGAAAAGCGATTTTGTTAACGAGATCCAAGCCCAGGGTTTGGTGAGTGACATCAACGGGACTCGGCTCGAAAAGATCATGCACGAAAAATCCCAAGCGGCGACGGCAGCAAACCAAGTCAAAAATCTCGAGTCTAATTATGAGCAGGTGGTGGGGCGACAGGAGCAACTTCGTTTGAATCTCGGTGCTCTGGGCAATTCTAAGCGCGAGGCGGGAATTCGAAACAGCGTGTTGGACGACCTGGAAACCAGCGAGAACCAAAGGCGCAACCTGGAACAGCAAATCGCTGATCTCAAAGAGCAGATCGCTAAGCACCGACGGATTCAGCGGTCGCTCGTTCAAGAAATTTTTACAAACTAGATAATGGTTGATAGCGCCCAAAACCCTTTTAGCGTTTTTCATTTTGCGAGAAACAGCAGGGGCGGGGTTTTGGGCCTTTGTCAAAAAGCTGTTTCTTGGTAGCTGGTGGTTGGACAAAACTAGCAAGAATACCAAATGCAAAAGATTAACCGCCGATAAACGCTGATGAACACAGATTTTTGACTGTTTTCAAACTGAATTCGACATTCATCTGCGTGAATCTGTGTTCATCTGCAGTTCTAAAACGATTTGTCAGTCAATCAGAGTTGATATGGTGCTTTAGGAGCGTTATTCATGACCGAACAAAGCTACGAACCCAAAATCATCGGATTTCTCTGCAACTGGTGCAGCTATGCGGGCGCGGACCTGGCGGGGGCTAGCAGGCTCAAGTACCCGCCCAACCTCAAGATCATCCGCGTCCCTTGCTCCGGGCGCGTCTCGCCGGAACTGATCATCCGCACGTTCCGCGAGGGGGCCGATGGCGTGATGATGCTCGGCTGCCACATCGGCGATTGCCACTATAGCACCGGCAACCACCGCACCGCCCGCCGCATGCCGGTCCTCAAAGCGCTGCTCGAATTCACTGGCATCGAGCCGGAGCGGTTTTTGGCCAAGTGGGTGTCTGCTTCCGAGGGCGGGATATTTGTTGAGACGGTGCACGCGTTCACCGAAAATCTGCGTCAACTGCCCCCGATGCAGGAATCACTGGAGAATGTGAATTCGTTTAGCTGTGGATAACGTAACGGGCGTTGTACTGGCGGGCGGGGCCAGCCGCAGGATGGGGCGCAACAAGGCTTTCCTGGAACTGGAAGGCCGGTCGCTGATCGAGGTCGTCATCGAACGGGTGGCGAACGTGTGTGCCGAAGTGTTGGTCGTGGCGAGCGATGCACAACCTTACGCCAACTTGGGCGTCCCGGTTGTTGAGGATCGCTTCCGTGACGTGGGCGCGCTGGGAGGGCTGCATGCTGGGCTGGAGGCCGCCTCCCACGAATTGGCCCTGGTCGTGGGCTGCGATATGCCTTTTTTGAACCCTGACCTCCTCCGGGCCTTTGTAGGCTGGGCCGATGGCTTTGACGCAGCCGTGCTGCGCCACGGAGAAAAGGGTTATTTGGAGCCCCTGCACGCCGCTTATGGGCGCGCGTGCCTTCCAGCGATGGAGGCCATCATCCGCGCTAAACGGCGGCGCATCGTCTCGTTTTTTCCCAACGTGCAAACGCGGTACGTGACCCCGGCAGATGTGGCTCCCTTTGATCCCGATCTGCGCTCTTTCCGCAACGTCAACACACCAGAGGAGTGGGAAGCGGCGCAGGAAAAATGGAACAAGGTTGGGATCGAAGCAATTGTGACCAGATAATGCATCCACTTTTTCCCAAAGGGTGGATGCCCGGACTCGAACCAGGAACCTCTCCGTCCCAAGCGGTAACCTACTCTCATTCGGCCCTACAGGGCAAGTGTACGAGGTAGGGATGTAGCGCTCTGCCATTGAGCTACAGCCACCTTGTTAAAGTTTGTGGATGAGCCGAATGCTCCAGCTCACAAGTGACGGCGGCAGGAATCGAACCTGCGTCACGAGTTCCCAAGATAACCGTCTATATTTGGCTCCAAGGGCAAGGTTGTGATAAATGATCTACTCTTGCTCTGCCAACCGAGCTACACCGTCAGGAAGGATCCAAGATTTGTTGGGGCAAGATTGATGAATTTATTGTGCTTTTTCATCTCTAAATCCTGGATCCATAAATGTTAAAACTTGACGTACACCTTCCATTCGTCTGGAATGTCACCGTCGGCCACGAGATAGTTTGTGCGTGGCCGCTTGGGCTCCCAGAGCAGCTTCATTCCCGCTTCGTGCGGGGCGCGGTCGGCCTTGCGATGATTGCACCAGTAGCAGGCGCAGGCCGTATTGCTCCAGGTGTTGCCGCCTCCCTTGCTCTTGGGCACCAGGTGATCCAACGTGAAATCGGTTCGCTTGAGCGTCTGGCCCCGGCGTCTATGCCCAACCCCGATGCCACAGTAGACGCAGACGTAACCATCGCGAGCCAAGACGCCGTGCCTGCTCCACGTTGCTCCGCGCTGTGGCACGTTGACATAGTACCGCAGCCGTATCACCGATGGCACCTCGAATACCGTGCCCGGCGTACGCAAGCGCGCGGCTATACCATCCACAGCGTCGACCACGCCGCGCATCATTAGATCCACGGCGTCGCGGATCGTGATCGACTTGAGTGGGACGTATGAAGCATTGAGTAGTAGAACTGATCTTGTGTTTACGTTGACGTTTGCGTTGACCGTAACCATTGCCTCCTCCTTTTAGGCCGCCCCCATATCCCCAGCAGAACTCGAACCTGCATTTCCTTCCAGTTGTGCCATGGGGTCTCAAGCTCCAGGTCGGAATCGAACTGACACCTGCCGCTTACGAAACGGCTGCACTACCAATTGTGCTACCGGAGCACAGGTCTGGGCGGCTGGAGTTGAACCAGCTACCTCGCGGATCCAAACCGCGTATGCAACCACGTACACCTCACCCAGAGATATCTCACTTTGCTCACAGTCCCCGTCTCGGGGACGTTGCCCCGGAGCGGATATGATTTTCTATGCCTCAAGCTCCCGACAGGAGTCGAACCTGTGTCTTACCCTTACCAAGGGTAGGCTTCTTCCGTTGAGCTACGGGAGCGAGATCAGTGGTTAGCAAAATCACCCTACAAGTGACTCAAGCTGGCGAGAAGAGTCGAACCTCCATCTACTGACTAGAAAACAGTCGTCGTGCCGTTAGACCACGCCAGCAAAGCTCCAGGCCGGAATCGAACCGGCGATCTCTGCATTTGTCTTTCCATATTGCGAGAGAAGGATTCGAACCTCCATTTTCTGATTCAAAGTCAGACGTCCTACCCTTAGACGATCTCGCAGAGATGTTGAACAATGTGATTTTTATTGCGAGAGAAGGATTCGAACCTCCATTTCCTGGTCCAGAGCCAAGCGTCCTACCCTTAGACGATCTCGCATAGGTGTTTCTATTTGCCGAATGATGTGATTTCGTATTGCGAGAGAAGGATTCGAACCTCCATTTCCTGATTCAAAGTCAGGCGTCCTACCATTAGGCGATCTCGCAGTGGAGCCGGAGGGATTCGAACCCTCAACTTTCTCAGTGCAAACGAGACGCTCTGCCAATTAGAGCTACGACCCTTTGATGACCGTGAATGATTCGAGTTGTACGGTCAAAGAGCGGACAGCGGGACTCGAACCCGCGACGACTGCGTTGGCAACGCAGCGTTCTTCCATCTGAACTATACCCGCTAGATTGATATCACTTGTGTTGTAGCCGCGATTTCCATATCGCGTTACTCCGCAAGGTATGGAAACCTCGTCTACATTGTTGCCCCATTATTAAAAATACAAATAGATCGGTTATTAAGGTTCTACTTTCCTGGTTACCAGAGCACTAGCTGCCAGGGCTGGATTCGAATCGGCGATTTTCGCATTAACAGTGCGATTTTGTTTCTGAACAACACCTTACCGCTAGGCGACCTGGCAATTGTCCAAACAAAAAAGCGCGGGGGTTTGTGTAACCCCCGCGCTTTGCGGTCAATATGTTCCGTGAACTATCACGAGGGTGAACACCTACCAGTTGCCGTTTGCTGGAAATTTGATACAAGAGCACTCAAATTTACCATGCACGGCATACCGGACTGCTGGTGTATGGTCGCAGCCGATATAGTTTCTGGTTCAAGATGCCACACTTGGTTTCTCATGTCACTTTACCGTACAAAATTATGAATTGCTCAAAGTTAGGTGCTAATTGTGCCGGATTATACCATAAAACGTACCCGTGTCAAAGATACATTTTTTTATAGTAGAGGAAAGTATAAAAGTGTGGTCGCGGTTTCTATACCGCGCGCTATGGAAAGCGCGGCTACGGCTGTGAAGCTTTCTTGTGGGAATATGTTTCTGTATGCTTTTAAGAAACAACTTTTGCAAAGCCCAAAAGCTCGTCCATATCTGTTTCCTACCGTATGAAAAATACCGCAGGGATTTTGGGCCACTCATTTGCAAGACTATGCTTTAGCCAGATCGCCAGATCCGGCAGTTCTACAACAGGATCTAGCGATCTCTTTGGAGCTAAACAGAAAATCGCATGATTATTGTGGAGGGAATACGAGAGCGATCAATTCTTGATGCGCCTGTTCGATTTCCTCGGCGGTGGCACACGAACGTGATTCGGCTGCCTGACGCTCTTTTTCCCATTCTTTCATTAGGTTGCCGATACCTTGCCCCAGCTGCGGCGTCATCCCAACCTCCGCTGGAATGTCCATCCCTTCTCTTTCCAGAACCTCTCCGTTGACATAGATGGGGCTGCCTGTGTGCAGGGCCAGAGCTATGGCGTCGCTTGGTCTGGCGTCTACCTCTTGTACCGTATCACCGCTGCAAAGCTTGGCTATCGCGTAAAAAGTGTTTTCTTGCAGCGCTTCGACACGTACTTCTTCCAACTCGGCGTCAATTGTTTCCAACAGATTGGCCATAAATTTGTGGGTCAGAGGTCGGGGCACGGACTGTTCGAGGAGGTGTATGGCTATCGCCTCGCCCTCGTATGGGCCCACCCAGATGGGCAGAATTCGACGGCCCGCTTCATCCAGTAACACGATCACATAAAACTCGTTCTGTTTGACCACGTCGGCCACAGAGACCTTTATCATCGTTTTCCTCCTTTTTTCTACCGGTACTGTATGACTGACTTCTGAATACAGTGGCAACAGCCGCTCCCGCAGTTGTTTTCTGGCCTTGTGAAGGCGGCCCTTGACTGCCCCTACAGAAACCCCCAGGCTTGCGGCGACTTGACGCAAGCTCAACTGCTCATAATAAAACAAAAGCGTGGCATCTCTGTTTTTCGACGACAGCGTGTCGATGGCTTTTAGCACCAGATGGTGCAGTTCTTGCTCCTCCGCTGCCTTTTGAGGATCTGGAACTGTAGCAGAAAAGCGAATTGCGTCGAATTGTAGACCTCCCGCTATGGCCTCCAAGGAAAAAGTCGCCGTCTTTTGGCTCCGGATATAGCTCCGGCAGACGTTCAGCGTGATGCCATAGAGCCAATTCTTGAAACGTCCGTCATCCCGTAGATGGTCAAGTGAGAGGTACGCCTGAAGCATTGCCTCCTGCGCCAATTCACGCGCGATATCCTCATTCGACACCATGCCCATAGCGATACGTCTGACCATTTGCTGGTGACGCTTGACCAAGAGGCCGAAAGCATCTCTATCGCCACGGCGTGCCAACGTTACCAGTTCGGCGTTTGTTCTCTTTTCCACGAGACCTCTGTCTGATGTACGTACACTTGATAGTGGGGAAAACTGGGGAAAAGGTTACTAAAACCAGGTTATGCCGCTCTGCTTGCGCACATAACCTGGTTTCTCTACATGTTTTACAATCTATAGGAGAGTGGAGGGGATATTGACTTGTTCAGAACGCACCGATTTGACACGGCCCGATGCGAATCTCTAGCTTTTCCGTCGCGTTCGCCACGTGGAGCCTGGATATCTCCAATCGAGTCGCGATCTTCCATACGGTTGCGCACGGCAGCCGCCCCTCGACCAGTCCTTCTCGGATAGCCTGCTCCAACTCTGGTGATACATTCTCGGCTGGCTCTACGATGCTCTTTCGATCACCATAGCCAAACAATCCCAACTGACAGTGAGAAAGCCGCACTTTCAATTCGTCGGCAGTCTCTCCCACTTTTAACGGCACCACGTCCAATGTCTTGGCAATGTGAAAGGCCGCCGCACAGCGCAGCGTGCCCTCTCGTACTCGTTCTTGAATCGCTGTAGCAATTTGATCATCCATTCTCTTTTACCTCAGATGCACCACAACTCGGTCTGCAACTCGCTCAGGTACTCGGCCCCTGTGGACGTGACCAACACGTCCTCCTCGCAGCCGATGTAACCACGCCCCGGGACCCGTACGCCCAACTCGATGGCGAAAACGTTGCCTTCCTCGATCACGCCCTCGATCGACGTGCCGTACCTCTCCCACTTTGGCCCCAGGACCGTCGTGCCGTCGTGGGCTGTGCGCCCGACGTGGTGGCCGAATGCGTGCATGTATTCGGGGTATCCGGCCTGGGTCAATGTATCTCGCGCGGCCTGGTCCACTTCCCATCCCCGGACGCCGGGGCGCAACACAGCGCGGCCTGCTTCCAGCGCTGACCGTGCCGCATTCCATCCGGCCAACACCTCGGCCGGTGGTACTGTCTCTCCTTTGTCGAGCACGTACCACGTCCGCTGCAAGTCCGACACGAACCCATCTTTTTCCACGCCAAAGTCCGCCTGCAACAGGTGCCCGCGTTGGACGGCGTGGTCGCCTGGTATCGTGTGCCCCAGAGGAGCATCCGGCCCAGGCGTGACCGCCGGACAGTGATCGCGTCCCCACGACAACCCCAAGCCTTTTTTCTCTGCGACGTCGTGGAACCAGCCAGCGATTTCCCGCCCTGTCACTCCTGGGCGGAGCAGTTGGGTGATGTGCTCAAAGATTGCGTCCGTTTCCTGGATGGCGGATCTGATGCGCGATATTTCTGCCGGGGTCTTGCGTCCGCGCAGCGCGCCGACGATCTTTTCTGCCGAGATGAAGCGGTCGGCGTACACCGTGCCCGCAACGAGTTTGGTCAACACACCGAACAAGCCGTGGGTCAGCCCATCGGCCGCCGAGTCATTTTCCGAAAAGTTGAGGGCTATTTGGCGCGGGTCCAGCCGGGCCAGGTGCTCCAAAAACGGCTCACGGATAGACCGGTCATAGCCGACGACGGTCGTATAGCCGCCCACGCGCTCGATGCTGTCCGTCTCAAAGCGACCCACGATGGCGATGCGCTCGCCGGTGCGGCTGACCATCAGTGCCGATTGCCAGGTCAGGTCCAGGCCCAGTATCAAGTCCTGGCAGGGGTCTGCAATGTGGGTTGTCTCGCGCACAAAGGTGATCCAGAGATCAATATTTTTCTCTTTTAGGACCTCTACAGCTTGGTCTAGCTTTTCGTGAATGATCTCAAATTCCGACATTTGCGTTTATTCTTCGCTCCCGACGATGCGTTCGTATAGAGATTCTAACTCTTCGTCCGAGTAAAAGTAAATCACGACGCGCCCACCCTTGTTGCCGCGCGCCAGGTTGACCTTGGTGCCCAGCGCCTGGCGAAAGTTGGCCTCCAGCGCCCGCGTCTGTGGCGACACGGGCCGCGGCGGTTTTTCTTCCTGGGGCACGCCAAGCAAGCGGCGTACTAACTCCTCTGTCTGACGCACGTTCAGTCCTTGCTTTAAGACTATCTTGAGCGCATTCTCTTGGGCCTCGAATTTTTCCAGTCCCATCAATGCACGGGCGTGCCCCTCGCTGATTTTGCCCGCTGTCAGGGCTTCTTGTACGACGGGGGCAGCCTTGAGCAGTCGCATCGTGTTGGAAATGGCTGCCCGGCTCTTGCCCACCCGTCGCGCCACTTGGTCTTGGGTCAAATAGAACTCGTCGACCAGTTGGCGGTAGGCGATCGCCTCTTCCAATGGGTTCAGGTCGGCTCGCTGGAGATTTTCCACCAGGGCCAGTTCCAACATCTCGCGGGGGGCCACGTCCTTGACCACCACCGGCACGGTGGTTAGCCCAGCCAGCCGCGCGGCACGCCAACGTCGCTCTCCGGCGATCAGTTGGTGCCCGTCAGGTGTCTGGTTGACGACGAGGGGTTGGATGATCCCGTGTTCCTGGATCGAGGCTGCCAATTCGACCACGTCTTGATCGCGAATTGGCGAGCGCGGTTGATGGGGGTTGGGTGTGATAGAGGCAAGGGGTACCTCGGTCAAACCTGTTGGCTTTGCTGTTGGTACACCGTCTTCCTGGGCATCCGGAATCAGTGCGCCCAATCCTTTGCCTAGTCCGCTTTTGCGCCGTGACATCGCTCACCTCCGCAACTAGCGGCCAACTGCTATCAGCTAACCGCTACCAATTGTAACCGTCCATCGCCCACCAGCAATTCTCGTGCCAGCGCGGCGTAGGCCATTGCTCCCGTCGAACGGGGCGCATAGGATATGATCGGCTCGCCATAGCTGGGAGCTTCGCTCAAACGCACGCTCCGAGGGATGATGGCGTCGAACACCTTGCCCGGAAAGTGGCGCTGCACTTCTTCAACGACATCTCGCGCCAGTGTGGTGCGCGAATCGAACATTGTCATCACCAGCCCACGCAATTCCAGGGTTGGGTTGAGAGCCCGGCGGACTAGGTCGATGGCGCGCGACAACTGCGATAGTCCCTCCAACGCCAGGTACTCGCATTGCACGGGGATGACCACGCCGTTGGTGGCGGTCAGTGCGTTCACTGTCAGAAGACCCAGGCTGGGCGGGCAATCGAGCAGCACGTAATCAAACAATTCGTCTGCGCCTGTCTCTTCGTTAGGGCCCAATTCGGTCAGGGCCTCGCGCAACCGATACTCTCGCCGTGCCATGCTGACCAATTCCACCGTCGCACCGGCCAGGGCTGGCGACGACGGGGCCACGTAAAGCCGCTCTCGATCGGTCTTTTGCACAATTTGGGTCAACGGTACGTCGCGCACCAGCACGTCGTACAGAGAGGATGTCAGAGAGTGTTTGTCGATGCCCAGGGAGGATGTAGCGTTTGCCTGTGGGTCTACGTCTATCACGAGAACGCGCTGACCCCACTGTGCCATACAGGCTCCTACGTTGACCGCCGTAGTGGTCTTGCCGACTCCGCCCTTTTGGTTCGCCAAGGTATAGATGATGGGCACTTTACTTCCTCGATGAAAAATGTATGTGCTCGCAGCGAGCAATTTCGTCTGGTTTCGGTGTGCTCTCCAACCTCACTCGTGCCACCGATCCAGCGGCGACACAGTTGGCAAAGCGGGCCGCTGCCCACGGGTCGTTGTAACGCGACAGTGCTACGAAAAGGGCTGTGGCAAAAATGTCGCCAGCGCCAGTTGGGTCAACCTCGTCCACCGTTGGGGCTAAGAAAGACCGTGCCTCGCCTCGTGTGTACACGGTGCAGCCTGTCGATCCGTGGGTCACAGCCAGCAATTGCGTCTGGGATGCATACTGGGCGATCAACGATTCGTCGCTGCCCACGTCCTCACTGCTCAGTACCACGGCATCGGCGCGGGCGAGCCAGGGCTCTGCCCCTTCCCACAGACATCCGCTCACGTGTCCCGATTGATCCCATCGTCGCATCCAGCCTTGTGGGGTTACCCCCACAAAGGTGTCTCCAAACTCGTCGGCCCACGCCGGATCACATTCTCCGGCTACCGGTCCCACGTGGACAACGCCGCTATCGGGGGATATCATCCAATCCGATGGCAGCATATCTGGCGTCAATGTATTTGAGAGACTGTGTACTATCTGCCGTCGTCCCTCGGGTGTATAAATGTTCTCAAACGTGGTCATCGCGGAGGCGGGATCGCGCGCAATCTGGATGCCGCCCAATATTTGGCTCAGATCAAGATCCAAGTTGGCGCTGGTGACAATGCCCACACGGCAACCTAACGCAAATGCAGTGCGGGCCGCGTAGGAAGCGGTCCCCCCAACTGCGAAAGCGCCGTTTGCCAGGTCACGGGTCACGTGCCCAATGACCAAATAATCCAGCTCAGTGACAGATGACACCGGTTAGCGTGGAATAATGGTGACCTTGCGCCGGTCTCTGTCTCCGACGCTCTCGGTGGTCACATCGGGATCTCCACGCAGTGCCAGGTGGATGATGCGACGTTCGTGCGGCGGCATCGGTTCCAGCCTCACCGTGCGGTTGGTACGCATGGCCTGCTTTGCCATCCGGTGGGCCAGGCTATGCAGCGATTTTTCTCTACGCGCTTTGAAACCTTCTACGTCGATCACCAGGTGAATTCGGCCCGAGATTTCGTGCCCAACGATCAGTCGGGTGATGTGCTGCAATGCGGCTATCGTCTTTCCACGACGACCTACTAGTACATCAGTACCCGGACCACTCACATCAAGCACCAGTGGTGGTTCTTTTTCGCCCTCGGCAGGTTCGGCCTGTCGCGCGTCAACCTTGGCTCCTTTGACATCCATAAAAGCCAAGAGTTCCAGCAATACTCCCCGGGCGATCTCTGCTTTGTCTTTTTCTTCCTTGGACATACTTGGGGCGGGCTCTACCACGGTTGGTGGCGCGGGTTCTTTGATAGACGGAGCAACAACCGGTTCCGCCGCCGCTATCGAATCCTGCTGTGGTTTGACTGTGATCCGTACACGAGCCTCTCGCGCCCCCAACCCAAACAGCCCTTTGCTGCCATCGTCCAATACCTCGATTTCCACCGCATCGCGATCAACATTCAAACGCGCCAAACCATCCGCGATTGCGGATTCGGTGTCTTCTCCAACCGCCTCTATAATTTGTTCCACCATCACCACACTCCTTACAATAGACCCCGCAGCTTTTGCCGGGATCTTTCAAAAAGGCATCCGGTGTACGGTGCCTATAGTTTTTGCTTTTTCACTTGCGCCGGACGTTGACTCTTGCCGTCATCATCTTTACGATTTTGGACAAAATAGTACTGGATGATTCGGATCACGCTCGAGATGATAAAGTAGATGGATAACCCTGTCGAGTATGAAAGGGTAAAGAACATCATCATCAACGGCATCATGGTCTGCATTTGCTTGTTCATCACCGCTGCCTGCGACTGATCGTCGGGGTCGGAAGGCGGGGTCAACAACTTTTGCTGCAACCAACTTGTCACAAAGACCAGGACGGGCAAAGAGTACGACCACCATTGGGCCGGGCTGGGAGGCAGCCCCAGGTCCATTCCAAGGAACGTACTTTGAAGCGGCACGATGCCCACGACGCCAGGTAACCACTTGTAGATGTGTGGAGCGAACTGGAATACTTCCAGGGGGGTCGTGGGTATGCAGTATCTGATCGCGCCTATGAGACCGAACCAGATCGGCATCTGGATCAAAAGCGGCAAGCATCCGGCCATTGGGTTGATGCCAGCTTCCTGATATAGCTTCATCTGCTCTTGGGTCAGCTTTTCTCTGTCGTTTGCATACTTTTTTTGCAGTTTCTGGAGCTGTGGCTGGAACTCTTGCATCTTGCGCGTTGACTTTTGTTGTTTCAACGTCAGTGGCAGGATGATCAGGTTGATCAAGAGGGTCAGCACAGCAATCGCTGCGACGGTGCTCTGCCCTAGTAGGTTGTACAAGAGCAGAATCAAATTAGCCATTGGGTAGGCAATAAAATCAAACACTGTTTGTCCTTCCTCGAATTTTATTCTTCAACTGTCTGCGGCCAAGTCCAAACCTCGCGCCCGGTTTCCACATATAGTGCGCGTATTCGGTATGACTCGTAAAGCACCGACTCGTATACTATTGCTCCATCGACTATTGGCCTTGAAAGCACTTGGCCTTCGCTTCTTTGAGGAGACCACGATTCATAGCCGTCGATGGTATCTAATGAGTAGATGTCTCCATCTCTGGTACCGACGAATAACTGACTTCCATCATTGCCGAGTGCTACTCCCGCCCGTACAGGTGTGTCGAGAGGCGCATGCCAGATCTGATCGCCGGTCTCGGCACGGAGCGCATAGACGTTTCCTTCTACGTCGGATGCATAGACAATGCCGTCGTCGATCACCGAGCCGCCCCAGAACCAATTATCACTCTCAAAATGCCAACGTTCGGTTCCTGTCTCGGCATCTATGGCATAGAACCGGTTGTCGAAAGCGCCAATGTAGAGCGTACCGTCTTGCAACACGGGGGTGCTGGCAAAGGCTCCCTGGGTATGGAAATCCCAGCGCACTCGACCGTTAGAAAGGTTCAATGCATAGAGATGACGGTCCATCGAGCCAACGTACACTGTGTCGGAAACGATGAGGGGCGTGCCCCACACCCGGTGCCCCGTCTTGAACGTCCATTTAAGCGCGCCGGTTTCTGCATCCAGCGCATAGACGTTGCCATCGCTGTTACCGATCACAAAGACCCCATCACTTAGTGCGCCGCCTTCGATGTATTGGCCAGCAGCTCCAGTGAATTCCTCAAACCCCCGGTGCTTTAGGCCAGTTTCACGATCTAGCGCCCACACAACGTGGCTGGCTCGACCGAGGAATCCTTGCGGAGGTACCTGCGAGGCCACAAGTACGAGATTGTCGTCCACCGCTGGGGTGACGTAAAAGAGACCCCGGTTGTCTTCTTTTGGATCGTCTGGAAAAGCCCACTGCAATTTGCCGTCTGCTGCGTTCAGCGCCACGACCTGCTCCAAGCTGGCCGCGTACAGTGTGTCTCCGGCGACGGTCAGCCCCGTCCAACTAGTGGCCCGTGCTGCGCCACCCGCACAACCACTTGTACCCAAAAGCAGCGCCACCAACATCGCCAAAACGATGGGCCAGCGCCTTGTCCAAAATTGCTTCAAAACCTTACTCCTTTGTTAGTTCCAGGTCTGGAACGGGATCATATCCCCCGGGATTCAGAGGGTGACAGCGGGACAAGCGTTTTATGGTCAACCAGCCGCCGCGCCAGGCTCCATAGCGGGCGATGGCTTGGTAACCGTACTCGGAGCAGGAAGGCTCAAACCGGCAGGAGGGAGGGAGTACACGCGAGAGGGTCTTCTGATAGAGGCGAATTACTCCTAAAAGAACAGACCTCATTCTGTTTTCTCACACAAACCCATCAATGAAATTTTCAAGCCTGCTTGACCTGAAATTCTTTGTTCAATCCAGCCCGTTTCAGCAACGTTACGAGTGCTTGTTCGACTTGCGGCTCTTTTGCCCCTAGAATTCTTTTCCGGGCGATCAACATCACGTCCCACCCGGTTCCAAACTGGGGATAAAGATGTCGTGCCGCTTCACGCATCAGTCGTTTGGCCCGATTGCGGGCCACCGCTCCTCCTAGCTTGCGGCTGGCGGTCACTCCCACCCGGCTAAAATCGAGACCGTTGGGGTGGGCGACCAACACCAACAGAGCGTGTGCCCACGAGTGTCCTTGATCGTACACCCGTCGCACATCGCTCCTGTGCCGCAGCCGGATCCGTCGTTCCATCCATCAATGGTGAGCCGCGTTGACTCGTCAAGCCCGGCGTCGAGGACGCTGCGAACTTTCCTTCCAGTTCAACTTTTTGGCCCACTCTCTATACACGGTCAATTTTTGGCGGCCTTTTTTTCGCCGCGCTTTGAGTACGCGCCTTCCGCCTGGTGTGGCACTACGGGCGCGAAAGCCGTGAGTGCGCATTCGCTTGCGCTTTTTTGGTTGATACGTTCTTTTTGGCATTAAAAACCTCCTAATTCAAACAGTTAGCAGTTGGCGATTAGCCAACTGCCAACAGCCGCGCAATTATACCCCAAACAGGGAACAAGTCAATCTGTTTGGGCGCATTTTGTTTTGGGTTCATAGTTGGCTACAAACCTTCATTCCGACTCGATCTCTGTGACCGTTTGTTGAATCCGTTTCCACGCTTGCACCACGTGGCGAGATTCGGTATATGTCTGACCGATGCAGAGCCGCAGCGTGAGTTGATCGTTCAAGCGCGTGTGGGTCAGATAGAGGTCGCCGCTCTGATTTAGGCGATCCATCAACCGTTGGTTGATAGCTTCTCCTCCCCGGTGGCGGAAACAGACCAAGTTCATAGGCGCTGGCGCGGTTATCTCAAAGCGTTCGTCCTCCTCTACCCACGCGGCGAACTCTTGGGCCATCTCTACGTGGCGTCGCACGTGGTAGCGCAGCCCCTCCACGCCGTAATGGCGGATGACGAACCAGAGCTTGAGGGAGCGAAAGCGGCGTCCCAGGGGAACCTGCCAGTCGCGATAGTCGATCACTGCGCCAGATTCGGTGGCCTGGTTGCGCAGATACTCGGGCAGCACGCTCAGGGCGTTGATCAACGCCGCCCGGTCGGTGACGTAGAAACAGTTGCAATCGAAATTGGTAAACATCCACTTGTGGGGATTAAAGCAATAGCTATCGGCCAGATCGAGGCCCTCGTGGATGTACCGGAACTCGGGGCAGAGGGCGGCTGTGCCACAATGCGCTGCGTCCACGTGCAACCATATGCCCTGTTCGCGACAGATATGTCCGATCTCTGGCAGTGGGTCCAGAGCATTCGATGACGTGGTGCCCAAGGTGGCGCAGACAAAGCAAGGGGTCAAGCCCGTTTGCCGGTCCTGTTTGATCTGCCGGGCGAGGGCGTCCGGGCGCATGGCGAATTTTTCGTCCACCTCGATGCTACGCAAGTTTTGCCGTCCAAGCCCCGCGATCTTGACCGCCTTTTCGATGGACGAGTGCGTCTGGGAGGAGGCATAGACGACGAGACGTCCGTCGCAGCCCCGTTCGTTGCTGACATGATCGGATGCGCGCTCGCGGGCTGCCAGTAGGGCACACAGAGATGCGTTGGAAGCACTATCTTGGATCACGCCGCCACCGGTCGTGTTGGATTTGAACTTGGCCGGAAGGCCCATCATATCCACCAGCCAGTCTAGCACGTGGGTTTCCAGCTCGGTGCAGGCCGGGCTTGTGGCCCACAACATCCCCTGAACGCCGAGACCCGCTGAGAGCAGCTCGCCCAGAATCGACGGCCCCGATATATTTGCTGGGAAAAAGGCAAAGAAATTGGGCGATTGCCAATGCGTTATCCCGGGCAAAATCAATTCATCCACGTCCTTGAGGATGGTCTCAAAGTCTTCGCCGTGGACGGGAGGCTCTGTGGGAAGTGATGCACGGATCTGCCCCGGCTCCACTTGGGACAACACCGGCAGCGACTCGACCCGCTCGGCATAGTCGGCGATCCAGTCTATTACAGCTCGACCATAGCGCCGGAACTCTTCTGGTGTCATGTGAAAGTTCTTTTCTTCAAACATGTCTTCTCCTCGTTCGATTGCTTCATTGTAGGGCGGTCACTTGAATTCAAAAAAGATAGTATCATAGGTAGCAGAGAGCGTCAAGTGAGAACGAAAACCTGCCAAGTCCGAAATCTCATTGTAACCGATTTGTAACTTGGACAGAGTAAAAAGTGTTGTATTGTTGACAAGGGAATTTATCACATAATTGGTGTCACAACATCACTTGTGTATTTGAGGAGCCGAGATATAATTTCTCGGTTGGAGGTCGATCATGTCTAATCCTACGCAAACAACTGAATTGCTAAGACACGGCGTCGTCGCGGCCAAAGCCGGCCGGACGGAAGATGCGCGTCAGGCGCTGCTGCGGGTCGTCGAGATGGATGAACGAAACGAGCAAGCCTGGCTGTGGTTGAGTGGGGTCTCCGAGTCGTTTGAGGACCGGCGCGTGTGCCTGGAAAATGTGCTGGCGATCAACCCGAACAACGGCCACGCTCAGTCTGGCCTGCACTGGCTTGACCAAAATGCACCGCCGTCTTTATCTGCGGCAGAACTCTGCCCGCGCTGCCAGGCATCTATCCCATCGTTTGACGCCGAGTGCTCTAATTGTGGGTTGGCCCTCGTCATCATTTGCCCCTCTTGTGGCGAGTACGTCGACGTGCAGCATACCGCGTGTTCTCGATGTGGGCAGATTTTGGGAGACTTTCGCGCCGGCGTACGCTATCACATTGAGTTGGCTCAAGCATACGTGGGACGGAACCGATACGGTTTGGCGCAACAAACCATCGCTCGTGCAGAAACGGAGGCGGGTGATGACCCGCTGGTGCAGAGTACCGTGGCCAAGCTATACGAAGAAATGGATCAAATCGACCTGGCCGCTGCCGCCTACGAGCGTGCGATGGCGCAGGACCCTGAAAATGCGACGCTCTATGTTCGTCTGGGGTTGATCTACCGCCGGCGGGGGATGTCGACCAAGGCACGCGAGATGTACCAGCAGGCGTTGGAGCGGGCCGATAACGACCCCAAGATTCTCTTCAAGTTGGCCCAGTTGCAGGTAGAAGAAAACGTTGTCACGCGGGAAACGCTTAAATTGTTAAAGCAGGTCATTCGACTGGATTCCAAATATGCACCGGCCCATTTGCTTCTGAGCGATTTGTATTTCAAACAAGGGAAACGGAAACCAGCGCTCAAGTCTTGCAAACGGGCTTGTGAATTAACCATGTCTGATTCGCAGATTGGCCAGAAAGCACGCCTCAAGCTGACACAACTGCGCGTATCGTCATATGATTACAAACAAGCCGCACTGGCATCGGGCCAACTGGCTTATTCCACCCAACGCGAGCGACCTGGATGTCTCACTGCTTATGCGAGCCTCATGGGTTTCGGTGCGGTTCTGCAAGGTATGGGGGGCCTTGTATTCGGTGTAACTGAAATGGTGGTTGACCCTCTGACGGGAATGGGAATGATTATGATCAATGTCGTTCCCGCTACATTGTGTTTTTTGGTCGCCAGGGGGATATGGAATCTCAAGAACTGGGCACGTATTGTTGTCGTAATTCTACAAGGATTGGGTTTTTTGCTCAACGTGCTCTTTGTCATACTCGTCGGCATGGCGTATGATCCGAAAATACATGCTGGCTACTCGATCCAATTTCTTTGCCTCATGTTGCCTGCAATAGTGATTGGAACCTACATGTTGTATTGGTTTCTGGCCAGCGGCGAGTACTTTGACTAGTAACCGAAATGTACATCAAGCCCGACCCTGCCCAAGTAGACGAATTGCTAAGACACGGTATCGCCGCGGCCAAAGCTGGTCGAACGGAAGTGGCGCGTCAGGTGTTGGTGCGGGTCGTCGAGATGGACGAACGAAACGAGCAAGCTTGGCTATGGTTGAGCGGTGTTATCGAATCGCACCAAGAGCGGCGCGCTTGCCTGGAGAATGTGCTGGACATCAACCCGGACAATGGTCACGCACAGTCTGGCTTGCATTGGCTCGATCAACAGGCACCGCCATCTCCTCCAGACAAAAAAGACCGCTGTCCACACTGCCGGGCCCAAGTGCCACCCTCTGGGGCAGCGTGTCGTAATTGTGGGAAAATCCTCATCGTTGCTTGCCCGGCCTGTGGCGAGTACACTGACGTAGAAAGTACCTCGTGCCCCGGATGTGACCAGGCTCTGGGAAATTTTCGCGACGGCCCGCGTTATCATCTGACATTGGCCCAGGCGTATTCAGAACACCATCGTGGTGCGATGGCGCAGGAGGCCGCCATCCGGGCCACCACCGAGGCTTTAGGAGACCCCCAAGTGTTGGAAGGTATAGCAACACTATACGAAAAGATGGGGGACACCAATATGGCTATCACCATTTATCAACAGGCCATTGAGTGCGACTCCGGAAATGCCACTTTTTACGCCCGCCTGGGATCGATATACCACCAGCGCGCGATGCTTGCCGAAGCGCGCGCAATGTACGAACGAGCCACAGAGATCGCGGGCGATGATCCACTGATTCTTTTTGATTTGGCACGACTACAAATCGAGGGAGGGGGTGCGACGCGGCAAACGCTCAATCTGATCAAGCGCGTCGTTACGCTGGATCCAAAGCACGTGGAGGCCCACTTGCTTTTGGGGGACATGCTTCTCATCCAGAAACAGGGCTCCCAGGCAATCGATCATTATGGGCAGGCTTGCGCACTGACCGCGCCCGATTCACTGATTGGTCGGGAGGCTCGTCGCAAACTGGCCAAGTGGCGATCCCCTCTACCCGACTATCAAACCCAAGGGTGGGGGGAGACGTTACGCCGGATGTGCGGCTTGATGCTGACCCCAGCCATGGCTGCACTGGCCAACGCCGGGATGATACCCTGGAAAATCAACCCAATCGGGTGGAGCGCACTGGTGGTGGCGAGCGCGGGCGCTTATTTGTGTGTCTGTGCGATCGATGTGCCCCGCAACCCCATGATGCGCGACCTCTTTGGAGAGGACGGGGTCAAGGGAGGCGTACGGCAGGCTCTGGTGGGCATACCGGGCGTGTTGCTGTGGACGATCGCTTTTGGCGTGATCCTGATAAAGCCGTAGAGGCCCTGACGATGATACTCTTGGTTCTGGTGCTCGATTATTTTCTTTCATTCGTCTTTTTGTACCCGGTCAAAGATGATCGAGGACCCTATCGCAGCTTTTCGTACATGACGATAGGTTTGATCTTGACCAATACTATCATTCACATTGTCTTTTCTTGGATCTTGCCACTGTGGCTTGGCGTAGATGTGTGGATCGAACTGGCACAGAAAATGTTGCTTGTGCCAGCTGATGTAATCAATGGCGAGGGATTGGGGGCACTAAGCATGCTCACGGCTGCCTTTCTCCACGCCAATTGGGAGCATCTGATAGGCAACATGCTCTATTTGTTTTTCTTTGGACGCAAGCTCGAAGACGTGATGGGGCCGGCCAAGTTTGGTCTGTTTTACCTGGTATGCGTGTTTGTGTCGAGCACGAGCAGTGTGCTGGGGGGGATGGCGCTTCCGCTTACCCAGGGGAAGATTCCAGGACTGGGGGCCAGTGGGGCGATTATGGGCGTCGTGGGGGCCTATTTGTTTCTATACCACGAGCAGCGCATCCGTACATGGCCGATGCTTTTTGGCATCATCCCCGTCCCGTTTACGCTGCATATGCCGGTGTGGGTTTTTATTGTCCAAACCATAGTGCGAGATGTCACGCGCGGTTGGTTGGAGCAGCAGTTCCAAGCGCACGGCTATCGATACAGTATGGTGGGGACGTCCGCACACTTGGGAGGGATCATTGCCGGGCTGACGTGTCTCTACTTTTTCTTGCCCCGCGAGATGCTTTACTATCGCCACAGGCCGGATGCGGCACGTCAGCGCCCCAGATAACGCAGGCTGCTCTCCAGGTACTCGATTTCGTCCATTTCAAGTACGAGGGTGGGTGGGTTGGGCAGCGCGCGTAATAGTGGCAAGACTTGTCCGTTATAATCAATTACTCCACCGGGAAAGTCGAGCGACAGGTGCTCGTCGTACGAACCCCGGTGGTTGTTTGTGTGGCAATAGACCAGCCGGTGACTGATCTGATTGATCCATCTCTCTAGAGGGAGATAATCAGAAAACAGATAAAAGTGTCCCACGTCGAGGCAGGCGCACAAGTGTGGCGAGTCTACCTGATTGAGCACATCACCGATGATGTCTGGTTCTTGCTCCCACATATTTTCCAATACAATGACCACCCCCCGCTGGGCAGCCTCTTCGGCCATCGGCCCCCAGAACTCGATCTGCCCTTGGGTCCAAGTGACGCGATAATCCGGGCCGCCCACGACCGGGCGATATGCCTGGGGTAAAAAGTTGGTGTGAAAGACAACCGTGCGCGCGCCCAACTCGGCAGCAATATCGAGGTTTAGGATAAATCGCTCGTGGGTCAGTGCAAAGATACGTTGGTCCATGCTGCCGGGGGACATGTCGATAAAAGCGCCGTGGATGCCAAGTTCACCGGTGAAATCTCGAAGCAGGACTTTATGCTGATCGAGTAGTTGGCGCCAGTCGCCATCGAGCAGATCCGAGTCGTAGCCGTAGGCTTGAAGTTCTAATCCTGCATTGTGTGCCTGAGCCAACTCGTAGTGTTGAGAGATGTCTTTCTGAAAGGTAGCAAGTAGTATAGACTCCATCAGTAGCAAATCCTTTCCCCACCCAGCTTGCTTTTATTGTACACCATCACAGCCAGGTGGCAAGCATTCTCAGTTCCCCTTGCCAGAATCCTCGTCTTGCGGTAGACTCTTATCCCGATGGTCGCACGCTGCGCTACCAAGAAACAGCTTTTTTAATTATGCCCAAAACCCCGCCCCTGCTGTTTCTCGTAGTATAGGAAAGTATAAAAATGTAGTCGCGGTTTCTATACCGCGCGCTATGGAAAGCGCGGCTACAGTTGCAAAGCTTTCTTGTCGTATGCGAGTCCAATATCTTGCAAAATGAAGAACGCTAAAGGGATTTTGGGCGCTATTCACAGGAGAAGCAATGTCATCACGTTCATCGCTCGCGCCAACGCCTACAACGGGCATTATCCTTATTATTATCCTCGTTGTAATGATCATGATCTCCCGCGTGGCTGTCTCGACCCCACTCATTCCACCCACGGTGCCACCCAGCTTGACTCCGACACCAACGTTCACCCCATCATCGACTGCAACTCCCACGGCGACTCCCACAGCAATTCCTACAATGGCACCTACAACTCCCCCAACCTCGACCCCAACGCCGACACCTATTCTAATATCCGCGCCCTTTGTCGGCCCGGCCGGACAATTGGCCTATGTGGAAGGTGGGCGGCTGGTCGTCATCGAGCAGGATGGCAGCACGACGGTGGCTGAGGAAAACGTGGCAAACGACGACATGGCCGTCGTTTGGTCTCCTGACGGTCGTCAATTATTGTACGTGACCGAAACGTGGGAAGGCACCGACAAAGAATATCATATCTGGGACGGTACGACAGGAACGACCTTGCACTTGAATCAAGAATTTCCCGATCTCGTGTCGGAGGCAGTTGATTTTGGCTGGCCTGTCTGGTCGCCGGACGGGGCGCATCTCTTGTTTAGTGCTGGAAAAAACGACAGCCATATCTGGATGGTAGATATAGAGGCACGTCGCTCTTGGCAAGTAGCTGCGGGAGGCGAAATCGTCTCAGCGGCTTGGGTGAACACGTCGACGATCCTCTACCAGGAACACTCGGCCGGAAACGAATCGCTTCATTTGACAAACATCGTCACGCCGACAGAGCCACTCACAAGTACATTGGATAGCGTAAACACAAGTGGGTTACACGCTTTGTCTCCCGACCGTCGCTACCTGGCCGGGGTCGATCTTTCTGGTGAGCCAAACCAGAGACTGTGGATCGTCCCCCTTCACCCCGACTATCCAGCGCTTGCCCCTTCCCCCCAGCCTACGGTTACCACTCATATTGAGGTTGCTCCTCTCTGGTCGCCGGATGGGCGGTGGATCGTCTATCCTGCGCGAGCGGCTACCTCTGAGGAGAGAGTCGACACCATCCTGGTCGACTCGACGGGGATCACTGTAACCCAGATCATTACGAACTTTTCCCCCCGTGCCTGGTCGCCGGACGGTCGATTGCTGGCGGGCAGCACTTGTGATGCTTCTGACTGTGGCTTGGTCGTTGCCAACGCGTTCTCAGGCCAAGTCGTATCTATGGGCCTGGGTGAACAGGCTGGTTTTCAAGACATCGCATGGTCACCTGGGGGAGGCTATTTGGCTTATAGCTTGGTCGGCTCAGATGCTGCGCCTGGAGAATTAATGTTGTGGGACCGTGTGATGGGTGAACATCGTCTGTTGGTTCCGGGCGGCGAGATGGGCCCATTTACCCATCTCCAATGGTCGCCCGATGGTTGCTATCTCTACTTTGCCCAGCGGAAGGATGTGTCTTTTGATTCGGTAGACGCAATCTGGGGCATAGGGCCGGATTGGACTCAACGTTGGCAAGTCGTGCCATCTTCCGGCGACGCAGAACGACCGCCGTGCCCTGCATCTATCTTGTCCGGTCGCCGTTTGATCGCTTACTATGGCTCGCCTATGGGGCCGGGGCTGGGCATCCTGGGCCGCAACAATATTACGAATACACTGGACCTAATGTACGAGCAGATCACGCCTTATGAAGCATTGGACCCCGACGTAGAGTATATACCGGTCTTTCACATGGTGACCACCGTAGCCGACGCCCACCCTGGCGGCGACGGGGATTACAATCATCGTGTGGCCCATGAAAACATTCTCCGGTGGGTTGAAGCGATTCGGGCGGTGAGTGGCTGGGCCATTGTAGACGTCCAACCGGCTCACGCCGAACTGAGCACGGAATTGGACTGGATCGACCCGGTGTTACGGGAAACGGACGTCCACCTGGCCGTGGATCCAGAATTTGTGATGGCGAGCGACGTCCAGATTCCGGGCACTCATCTGGGACGTATCACTGGCCCGCAGATCAACTGGCTCCAGGCGCGCCTGGAGCAGATCGTCCGTGCCACGGGCCAGCGCAAGATGCTCATCATCCACCAATTCGATGACCGAATGGTCGGGCAAAAGGAGCAAATTCTGGACTATCCCCTGGTAGACCTGGTGTGGGACGCGGACGGTTTTGGCTCGGCATCCCCCAAGATCGGTGACTATATCCAGTATGGCAGGGAGACGGGCTTTGAATTTGGTGGGTTCAAGATATTCTACCGGTATGACTATCAGGTGATGACGCCGGAGCAGGTGCTGGCCCTCGACCCGCAACCGGCCCTGGTCATTTACCAGTGAGTTGAAACAGGGAGGATCAATGGAAGGAATCGAAAAAGTTTTGGATTTCATCGTCGAGGTTGAAAAACTCAAGGACGTACATCGCAAAAGCAAGCCTGTTGGGTTGGACCGGTACGAGAATTCCGCCGAACATAGCTGGCACGTCTGTCTGTCGGCTTTAATGCTACAAGACTATGCCGATCAAGACATCAATATCGATCGTGTGATCAAGATGCTCCTCATACATGACTTGGGCGAAATTGATGCTGGAGACACGATTATTTACGCGAGCGAAACCGACGAGTTAAAGGCTCAAGAAGCTGCGGGTTTGGAGCGACTTTTCAAGCTCCTTCCTGATGGTAAACTCGAAGAGTATATGGCACTTTGGTATGAATTCGAGTCAGGCGAAACACCCGATTCCAAATATGCAAAAGCAATCGACAGAGTGCCCTCACTGCTTCACAACTTGTACGGCGACGGCCACACTTGGAGGAAAAATCGTATTCCCAAGGAAAAGGTGTTTTCACTGAATAGCCGCATCAATGAAGGAAGTAAAAAGCTTTGGCAAGTATTAAAGGCCAAGCTGGAGCAGGCCGTTTCAAGCGGTATCCTCGAATAAACAGTTGACATCACTGCTCAGGACAGGCTCTTTGCCACCCGAGCAGCCTCGGTCTGGGTGGCCGGTTTGCCCGAAAAATCCTCGGCGATAGCGGCCAGCCGTTCGCATTCTTCAATCGCTCGCCCAACATTTAGAATCTGGGGTTCGGAACCAGCCAGACGACAAAAGTTGTCGTGGTAGATCTTGGCTAGCACATCGTCTGATAGATGCATTCCTCGGATGATGCCGTCCTCTGGCGGGCCGAGCAGAAAATCGGCCGCTTGGGGAACGCGAAAGGTATCCTCACTCTCCAGCCAGCGAAAGATCAGCCCGGCGCGGATGCGTCCCTGTTCCTCGGTGAGATCGCTGGTGAGATCAGTGCCAAACACGATGCGCTCGGCGTATTTTATGAAAAACTCCTTGCTACTGTCGGGATCGTGGGAGAGATTGTAGAGCATCTCGATGCCGGGTGCTAGATCAAAATGGACCGTGGGGTGTTCGTCCAGAAAACGCCCCGCCCGGGCCAGGTCCGCCGAGAGAAAGTAAAAGTGAGCTAGAATGACATTCAGGTCAGGATGTCGGGCAAGCACCTCGTCTACCTCGGCATAAAGCTGCTCTTTTTGGACGTCGTCAGGCCCATATCCCCAATTTCGTTCCTTGGCCCAACCAGGAGTTGTCGCCGGATCCCAGAACTCTTCGGGATCATTGACGTGCCAAACGATTGGGGTGCGCAGCTCTTCGACGCGCGCCCAATAATCCGCAAAGTATGGGTCTGTGATTGGAACATCCATTTGCTGCCGGGAGGTGGGTTTGCTTTCGATCATTTTGATCCCATCGCACCCCATATCGACAAAGCCGTTCACCTGCTCGACGAGGCTCGGTGCTTGAACACGTCCCTCGGAGAGCTTGGTCGTGTGGTTGAGCCCGGCAAAGACAAAGAATTGCTTGGGATGCCGGGCCTTCATATAGAGCGACTGGGCGAGCCCCGATCCTGTCTCTGGGTTTTGGATAGAGACCAACGTCATTTTTTCGATCTCTGTGATCTCGCGGATTTTGAGCATGGACGCTTTGTCAGACATGCCCCATAGATGCACGTGACCGTCTATGATGGGTTTCATTCTCGATTTCCATTCGTTCATTGTTGTTTTCCCTCCCGAGTGCTTGGATGCACGTAAATATACGCCTTTTTGCGCAAATGGTCAACCGGTTCGGATTTTGTGCTGGGTACTGGACAATATCTGGCAATCGTTGTAGACTTGCAATTCTCGTACTCGTTGGAGGTCTGTAGCCTCCAACGAGACCGTGTCGGAGGGTGGTTTTGGCGTCTGAAACGACTGATTCAATTCAACCTCGTGTGATCAAGTGGGCAGAGGTGCTAGCCGTTGTACTAGTTGTCGCGCTAGCATTGTTTTTGCGCCTTTGGCGGATCGACTTGTTCCCACCCGGCGTGCACTACGACGAAGTCATCGATCTGTGGGACGGTCTGCGTATCTCGTCCGGCGAATATTTTCTGTACACCCCCCACGGCTGGGGACGCGAGGCGCTGTACTATTACCTCTTGGCCTTAGTGCTCAAAGTGGTGCCATACAATCTACTGGCGCTGCGTCTCACGGCTGTTGCTTGCAGTATTGGCGCAATGTGGGTCACCTATTGCCTGGTGTGCCGCCAAACCAAACCCATCGTCGCCTGGCTCACGTTGGCGTGGTATGCTGTGCTTTTTTGGTCCGTCTTTCTTGGCCGTTCCGGAAACCGCGCGATCATTTTGCCTCTAATGGTAAACCTGACCATCCTGGCTTTCTGGTGGGCCTGGGATACCAGGCCCGATCAGAGCAAACATAAAATGAGGCGTTACCTTTGCGCCGGAGTACTTTTCGGGGCCACCATGTATACCTATCAACCGGCCCGATTTGTCCCGTTTCTCTTTTTTGCCTTTATTTTGTACGCGGCCTTGTTTCACCGCCAACGATTCTGCACCGATTGGCGTGGATTTGGTGTTTTCTTTGTCGTGACTGCCCTGGTCTCTGCCCCCCTGATCGCGACATTGCTCGCTAATCCAGGTGCAGAAGGTCACCGCGACTGGACGATCGAGCCGTATACGCAGTTGATGTCGGGCAACGTTCTGCCAGTTTGGCAGAACATGATCGCCACGGCCAAGATGTTTAGCATCAGCGGCGACCCACTCGTCTCGTACAATGTGCCGGGTCGTCCGTTATTTGTGCCCACGTGGACGGGCGTGTTCTTTTACGCCGGTTTGGCCCTGGCACTCTGGCGCTGGCGGCGACCGTTCTATGCATTTGCATTGATCTGGTTGGGTGTGATGCTCGCACCGACCATTCTGACGATCAGCGCGCCCAATCACCTGCGTGCTGCCGCGGCACTGCCTCCCATCACGCTATTGGCAGCGTTAGCGCTCGGCGAGTTTATCGATTGGGCGGCGTCCCGTTGGGGACGCACGTACGCCGCCATCTCCCTCGCGCTCGTCGTCGCGGCACTAGTGTTGACCGGGCGCGCGACCTGGCAAGATTATTTCGTAGCGTGGCCCGAGGCCAAACCCAAAGCCTGGGAAAACATGTACAACGCGCCCATTATCTCGGTGATCGACCATTTGCGCAGTGATCCAGACCCGCGTCCGGTTGCCATCAGCAGCCGCAACATTGTGGACGCACACCCCTTTATCGTAGACACCATATTGGAGCGG
This sequence comes from Chloroflexota bacterium, assembly GCA_024232355.1. The sequence goes on from JAAEPW010000046.1 coordinate 36,944, forward strand.
GATGACCTGGCGATTCGTTGGATGGACACCTTTGGCGCGTTTGCCATGCCTGCCGGTCACGACGAGGTACGCCTGTTCGTGACCAAGAGACGCTGGATCGACGATGATTTGTTTTCGTTCATTGGACTAGGCGCGATGCCGGTGACCTATGAGGATGATTTTGCCCTGTTCGAGGCGCGTTTCTCCGATTGGGACGTTGTCGAGCGGCTCGTATACGCTCTGCCAGCCAGCGCGCCATTCCCAACCGATCTGTTAACCGCTCATCAAATGACATTGCCGGTAACGATTGAAAATACGGTGCAATTGGAGAGTATCCGCGAGTTGCCCCCCTCGCTCAACGCAGGCCAAACACTGACATTTTTCAGCACGTGGCAAGTGCTCTCAAGCACTACCGGAAAATCGCTGGCGATGTTTGTCCATCTGTTGAACGACAATGGGGAATTGGTCGCGCAACAAGATGGCCTGGGCTACCCCCTGCACACGTGGCAACCGGGAGACCGATTTGTCCACGTCCACCACATTTCCGCCGGTGCGAGCCTGCCCGCCGGACAATATTGGATTCAGTTGGGTTTTTACGAAGGTACGACCGGACAAAGGTGGTTGATCCGTGATAACGAGCGTGTGTTGGGCGACCGTTTGCTCGTAGGCGCGGTTGAGGTCTCACGCGAGTGACTAGCCTTGGAGCCCAAGTGCTCCCTGTGAACCTCTCAGTCTGACGGCATCGCTGCTGTTCCCCACCGATCGGCCACGTGATCCTCCAAAAGCTCGAGAAACATCTCTGCTGCCGGAGAAAGATATCCCTTGCGTCTCTGAATAACGCCGACCTGTTGGCCGGGAAGCCAGCCCAAGAGCTTGGCGTGCAGCCGTTCTTTCTCAATTTCCTTCTCCGCCGCGAACCCAGGAATGACCGACACGCCCAAGCCGATCTGGACGTACTGCTTGATGACCTCGATGCTTCCCAACTCCATCACGATGCTGGGGGTTACGCCTGCTTTTTCAAACAACCTGTCCAACTGAACCCGGCTGTTGCTCCCTCGGTCTAAAAGCAGCAGTGGCAGAGTTACCAGATCCTCCAGCGAGATCGAACTTTGCGCGCACAGTGGGTGATCGGGCGAGCAGATCAGCACGTCTTGACGCCAAAACAGCGGCCTGGACTCGATGTGGGGATCGACGATAGGCAGCGTGACGAGGCCAAAATCCACATGCCCCTCGATCACCCACGACGCAACCTGAGTTGAGTGGCTGTTGGTGAGATAAAGTTCTACGTTGGGGAACCGCTCGCGAAAAGTGCGAATCAGATCGGGCAGCACGTAGAGGCAGTTGCTGTCGTTGGTGCCGATGACCAGCCGCCCGCCCGTCAGCCCTTTGAGAGCCTGCACTTCCTCGTTCGTCTGTTCGACCAGGCCGAGTATCTGTTCGGCTCGTGCCAGCAGAATGCGGCCCGCGGGCGTGAGTAACAGCTTTCGCCCTTGCCGTTCAAAGAGACGCTCGCCCAACGATTTTTCCAGCGCCTTGATCTTGAGACTGAGGGCCGGTTGGGTCAGGAACAACTCTTCCGCCGCTCGGGTAAAGCTGCCGGTCCGGGCGACTGTCAAAAACCCTTCAAGTTGGTGTAATTCCATAATTCACCCATTAGCAAAAGTTATGGATTTCATAATAAACATAGTATTGATTTATCAACCGGGGTATTGTATGATGATAATCGGTTTTGTCAATCTAATCTGAGGATAGGGAGGTTGTCTATGGCAGTCACAGCGATTGTGGGCGCAAACTGGGGCGACGAGGGCAAGGGCAAGGTGACCGATTACTTGGCGGCAGATGCCGGTATTGTCGTTCGATTTCAGGGCGGCGCTAACGCCGGTCACACGGTCATCAATGATTATGGCAAGTTTGTCCTTCACCTGTTGCCTTCGGGCGTCTTTTATTCCAACGTGATCAACGTGCTTGGCCCAGGTGTGGCGCTAAACACGGCTACCTTTTTCAGAGAGCTGAGCATGCTGGTTCAACGGGGCGTACCCAAGCCCGATCTGCGTATCTCTGGCCGGACACAAGTCATTTTACCCTTTCACCCGCTGCTGGACGTGTACGAGGAGGAACGGCGGGGCAAGCGCGGCTTTGGCTCGACCCACCAAGGCATTGCGCCGTTCTATGCCGACAAGTATGCCAAGGTCGGCGTCCAGGTGGCCGATCTGTACGACGAGGAACGCCTGTGCAACCGGCTCGAAGCGTCGCTGGCGGCCAAGAACACGCTGCTTCAACACCTGTACCGCAAGCCAACGCTCGACATGGAGGAGATCATCCCTGCCTTACTAGAAGCCGGGGAGCGCATCCGGCCTTTTGTCTGTGACACCGTCGCGCTGCTGCACGATGCGCTGGCCAAGGGCAAGCACATCTTGGTCGAAGGCCAACTGGGTGCCCTGCGTGACCCCGACCACGGCATCTATCCCTATCCCACTTCCTCCTCGCCGCTGGCGGGCTTTGCGACGGTGGGGGCCGGAGTCCCGCCTTATGCCATCACGCGAATCACGGCGGTGACAAAGGCGTATTCTTCCTGCGTGGGCGCGGGCCCGTTCGTGACAGAGCTTTTCGGCCCAGAGGGTGACGAGTTGCGCGAGCGGGGCGGTGACTCGGGCGAGTATGGCGCGACGACAGGCCGCCCCCGGCGCGTGGGTTGGTTCGACGCCGTCGCCACGCGGTATGGATGCCGCGTGCAAGGAGCCACAGAGGTCGCGCTCTCGCTGGTGGACGTCTTGGGCTACCTGGACGAGGTTCCCATCTGCGTGGGCTACGATGTGGACGGCAAGATTACCGACGAGTTCCCCGATCCCCCCTCACTCGACCGAGCCAAACCGGTCTACGAGCGGCTGCCAGGATGGCGATGTGATGTTTCAGAGATCAGGGCGTTCGATGATCTGCCTGAGAACGCGCAAGCGTACGTGCGCCGAGTTGAAGAGTTGATTCGCGTGCCGGTCAAGTGGATTTCCGTTGGCCCCAAGCGGGAAGCGATGATCCGTAGAGAGATTCCATAGATTCAACATTATTGGTACTGGTTCAGTTGAATGGGATTGCGATGTAGACGAGGTTTCCATACCTCGTAGAGCCTTACGCGCTATGGAAAGCGCGGCTACAAGCTCAATTTCGAGCCACAACAGACTATTCTCTAAAAATCCCACCCAACTGAACCAGTGCCACATTATTCGGACCGGATTTATCTTGCCACTGTGTGAAAATTGATGCAATTCGTGGCAAAAATACAGTGTCAATCTCTTTAGAATTCAACCTTGTCATTTAGGCGCGGCACTCGAAAGGTGAACCCTTCAAAAGGAGGGCGGGTCGCGTGTAAGACGTGCCGCACTTGTGCGGCACTGCGAGGGTTTGCCCTGCATTGATTTCCACAAATTCATCCTCAATCTAAAGTATCCTGCTGCCCTTGAGGACAGTGTAATACTCCCATGATTCCTTGTGGAGATGTAAACGGTGACGATGACTCTGCTGACCTGCGTTGACGCTCTCATCGGTGGCAAAATGTAAAAAGGCCAGACACATGTATTCTGAATGGAAATGGGCCTGTCCAACGCCAAACAGCCAGCAGTTCTGATACCGTGCTTGCGTGAGTGGAACCCGATATCCCCAATCGGATTGCAACGTTCGCTCAGCCTCATTGGTCGCAGACGCAAGCTTTTGTGGGATTTCGCCCACAGTTTGTCTGCCATCGGGCGCGGACATCCGAATGACAAAGTTTTCGATCGGCCCACTGCCCCCCACCACAGCGTGAGGAACTTTGGGTTTGACCATCAGTGCCTCGCCCGGTTCCAGAATAAACACAGAGCCATTCACCAACAGTTGTAACTTGCCTCGAAAGTGAAAGTAGTATTCCTCAGAATCGCTGTGGATGTGTACGTTCGGGTCTGATCGTGGTGGTACAGAGGCGCTGTGGTGAATGCTCACCAGTTCGTGCGTGGTGTCCGGCAGCCAGGGAGCCACAATGTATCCTGTGCGATCTCGAAAGGTGTATTTTGAATAGTTTGACTGATTCATCTTTTTTTGCACCTGTTACTCTTTTGTAACCGTTCAGGGGGTCTCCCCGGCGGATTCTAATCAATATCTCGCGCTTCTCTAACGTAGTGTATACCAAAGTGTGGTACAGTAGCAATATGTCTCCATTGAGCGAAGCCATTCAGAAAACACTTTCAGAACAGA
>JAAEPW010000047.1 GCA_024232355.1 Chloroflexota bacterium
ACGTCAGTTTGGGGAAAATGTGGATACTTACCATTGGGCTGCGAGTAGTGTTATGCGTGGCCGGGGTCGAGGGGGTGCGCCTGCCATTTTCGGGGGTCGGGGGTGGGCACCCAAGTGCGACTACTCGCCGCAGCCGACAAGAGACATGCCGCCGCTGAGTCAGTTGCCGACTCGTTTCCGGCCACGAACGCCAAGCCAACCGCCGAGACCGAGTGGGTCTACAGGACAGTTGGCCACCAGAATGTCATTTGCTGGAGTCCCGATGAGCCCTCAGCTGCCGCCTCTGGTGTTAAAGATGAGTCTGCCTGCCGTGCATGGCTGGGCTGCTCGACCACCGGGAGTGCTGGCTCCGCGAGGGTCAGATGCTGAATCGAGTGCTGAGTCGGCCGGAAGCGAAGGCCAGAAGGACAACTGGCCACCACCGGCTATTGGACCTTGGGGTCGCCCAGCCGCTGGTCCGCTGCGACGCCGCTCTGATAGTGAGTCGAGCAGTCAGCACGAGAGTACCTCTACCACTAAATGTGATCCACGCCATCGCAGTCACCGACCGTGTCATCAGCGATGAGGCAGTCAGTCTGGACAGCGAGCGATGATGTTTGCACCGCCGGGTATTCCTACTTTCCAATACCTGCAGCAGCCGACGCCGACACATAGCCCGGGAGCTAAGTCAAAAACTGATGTTCCACTTCACACATCTCCTAGTCACCCGCCCACTGGGGGCACTGCCAAACGGCACGCCATGGAGTCAGGATGAGCGCCCTCGGTTCGTGCTGGAGATCGCCGCCGAGCCGAGGAGCCCAACCTTGGCAGACCGCAACGCGGTCCTTTTCTGATGACCCCGCCCATGCCTATGGTGCTGGGGCATCACATTACTGAACAGACGCAGCGCGATTCTCGTCGAGAGATAGAGCGAGGCCAACGTGAACTGAAAGAGGATGCAGCCACGTTTGCTCTGACTGAGCCAATGGGTAATGGCACGCCCATCCCATACTTGGTTAACCCGCAATCTGACATGACTCCGCCAACTCACATGCGTCAAACTGTTAAACGTGCCATTGGCTTTAACCGTCGCACCGATAACTGGGGTGATGATGCTGCCTTGTTGCAGCGCCACCAACCCACAGCTACTGAGCACAGAAGATGCACGTTTCTTCAAACTGATGATCATCATACTGTCGCCAGCAGCGAGGCTAGCTCACACACTCTCACTGCTGCGCCGGCCAGTTTCGAACCTGCCCATGTCCTTCGG
>JAAEPW010000048.1 GCA_024232355.1 Chloroflexota bacterium
CGCTCAACAAGCACACTCGCAGGCTCATCCTCCGGGTCCTGCGGCACGAGCTTGCCCTGCACCGCCAGTTGGAGAATGGTCTGCTTGAGAGCCTTGATGGTGCGCGGATCGCTGGTGAGCGTGTTCAAGTGGTGCACTATCCGCTGCCAGGCTTGGGACCGGGAGGCTGTGTCTGGCGCGTCCAGCAGGGAGTGGAAGGCGGCTTGGGCGGTGGGGACGAGGGCCGCGTCCGCCCCTTCGAGTTGGGCGGCGAGGGCGCGGGTCTGGGCCAGGAGCGCGTCCACTTTGGCGACGATGCGTTTTTGTTCGGCGAGGGGAGGGAGGGGCACTAGAAACTCTCTGATTTTCCGCATTCCTAAATCAGGAACGCCGATTGACTGCGTATCACGTAGGGCTTGCTGCAAAACGATACCGCTGTCCAAATAGCGGTTCAAATACCAAATATCGACCAGAATTGGTCTTATGGTACAACAAGAGTAAGAGACCAAGAATCTCTCATCAGTTTCAACAACTCGAGCCTTTCCTAATTTAGCACCAATTCGCGAATAGATTATATCGCCTCTTTGAGGCGCGATCTTTCGTGACAGCCTTTGATAATCTTCTTCTGAAATATGTTTCACATTGTGTTCTAAATTCAAGGTGCCATCATTCAATAGATCTTTGGCCGAGATAAACTTGACGCCACCAGCATCCACTGCCTTTGGCATATTGTGATCTATGTCTGCAATGCGAGAGCAGATTTCGTTTAGCCTGCACCAAATCCAGCCTTGAGGCAGTTCGTAAGGGATATCTTTTGGAGAAGTGGAAGGCGTTTTTCTTGGCTTTGGGATTCTTCCTTCTTCCACTAATTGTTTCTTCTTTACCTTGATTCGCTCGAACAACACACCTACTGGCTCATCATCCGGGTCTTGCGGCACGAGCTTGCCCCGCACCGCCAGTTGAAGGATAGCAGCCTCCAGGTAAGCCACGTCGTCGGAGGTGGTCAGCAGGTCGTCAAAGCGTTCCAAGAGCAAGTCTGTCTGCATCACGGTCCTCATTGCCCCAACACACTCTCAATAGCAGCACTCAACTCGGCCTTGAGCCGCGCCCGCAGCTCGGCGGCCTCTGCCAGTTGCTCCTGATAATCGGCCAGCAACTCGTCCGGGTCGCCATAACTCTCCTGCTCGGTGTGGGGGTTCTTGATGTCCAGGTTATAGTTGCGGGCCACGATCTCGTCCATCGAGAC
>JAAEPW010000049.1 GCA_024232355.1 Chloroflexota bacterium
CCGTCATCGTCGCGCTGCCCTGGTTGACGTACATCCCGCCGCCATAGTTGGCCGAATTGCTGATCATCTGCGTCCCGCTCAACATCACACTGCCATCGTGGACGCACACCCCGCCGCCAGAGTTGTACGCCCAGTTGCCGCCGGTCCCGCCCCCGCTCACCGCCAACGTCGCGCTGATCTGGTCGACGTACACCCCGCCGCCATAGTTGGCCGAGTTGCTGACCACCTGCGTCCCACTCAACGTCACGCTGCCATCGGAGACGTACACCCCGCCGCCATAGTCGGATGCCGAATTGCTGACCACCTGCGTCCCGCTCAACGTCGCGTTGCCATCGTTGACAAACACCCCGCCGCCGTAGTTGGCCGAGTTGCTGTCGATCCCCCCTCCGCTCACGTTCAGCGTCGCGTTGCTCTGGGAGACGACCACCCCTCCGCCGGAGTTGGAGGCCGAGTTGCTGACCACCTGCGTCCCGTTCAGCGTCGCGCTGCCATAGACGACGTACAACCCGCCGCCGGAGTAGACGGACGAGTTGCTGCCAACCTTCCCTCCGCTCACGTTCAGCTTCGCGTTGCCCTGGGAGACGTACACCCCGCCGCCAAAGTTGGCCGAATTGCTGATCACCTGCGTCCTGGTCAACGTCATGCTGCCATCGTAGACGTATACCCCGCCGCCGCTAAAGGCCGAGTTGCTGATCACCTGTGTCCCGCTCAACGTCGCGCTGCCCAGGTTAACAAGCACCCCGCCACCAGAGTCGGAGGCCGAGTTGTTGACCACCTGCGTCTCGTTCAGCGTCGCGCTGCCGTAGAGGACGAACATCCCGCCGCCGGTGTTGGAGGCCGAGTTGCTGACCACCTGCGTCCCATTCAGCGTCACGCTGCCCTGCTCGACGTACACTCCGCCGCCGTTGCCGTTGGATGCCGAGTTGCTGCCAACTTCCCCCCCGCTCATGCTCAACGTCGCGTCGTAATCGTAAACGTACACCCCGCCGCCTGAGTAGGCCGAGTTGCTGAACACCTGCGTCCCGGTCAGCGTCACACTGCCATCGTAGACGTACACTCCGCCGCCATAGTTGGCAGAGTTGCTGTCGATCCCCCCTCCGCTCACGGTCAGCGTCGCACTGACCTGCTCGACGTACACCCCGCCGCCGGAGTAGACGGACGAGTTGCGGATCACGAGCGTCCCGCTCAACGTCGCGCTGCCCTGGTCGACGTACACCCCGCCACCATAGTTGGCCGAATTGCTGATTACCTGCGTCCCGCTCAACGTCGCGCCGCCATCGTAGACGTACACCCCGCCGCCGCCAAAGAAGGCCGAGTTTCCAACCACCTGCGTCCCGATCAACGTTGCGCTGCTATAAGCGACGCACACCCCGCCGCCATAGTTGGAGGCCAAGTTGCTGCCAACCTCCCCTCCGCTCAACGTCGCGCTGCCATTGTAGACGTACACCCCGCCACCGATGGAGGCCGAGTTGCTGACCACCTGCGTTCCGGTCAACGTCGCGCTGCCCTGCTCGACGTATACCCCGCCACCGGAGTGGACGGACGAGTTGCTATCAACCTTCCCCCCGCTCACGCTCAACGTCGCGCTGACACCCCAGACGTACACCCCGCCACCGACGGAGGCCGAGTTGCCGACCACCTGCGTCCCGTTCAGTGTCGCGCTGCCTTGCTCGACGTGCACCCCGCCGCCCGAGTTGGAGGCCGAGTTGCCGACCACCTGCGTCCCGCTCAACGTCGCGCTGCCACCATAGACGTACACCCCTCCGCCATGGGATGAGGCCGAGTTGCTGAACACCTCCCCCCCCCTCATATTCAACGTCGCGCTGCCCTGGTTAACGTACGCCCCGCCACCATAGTTAGCCGAGTTGCTAAATACCTGCGTCCCGGTCAACATCATACTGCCATAAGTGACGTACACCCCGCCGCCATAGCTAGCCGAGTTGCTGAACACCTGCGACCCACTCAACGTCGCGCTGCCACCGTAGACGTACACCCCTCCGCCACGGGATGAGGCCGAGTTGCTGACCACCTGCGTCCCGCTCAACGTTGCGTTGCCCATGACAATGTACATCCCACCGCCATAGATGGAGGCCGAGTTGCTGCCAACCTCCCCCCCGCTCACGCTCAACGTCGCGCTGCCCTGGAAGACGAACACCCCACCGCCGTTGGGGGCCGAGTTGCCGAGTACCTGCGTCCCGTTCAACGTCACGCTGCCTTGCTCGACGTGCACTCCGCCGCCATAGTTGGAGGCCGAGTTACTGAGTACCTGCGTCCCGCTCAACGTCGCGCTGCCCTGGTCGATGAACATCCCACCGCCCCTCCCGGAAGACCCTGTGCCACTGACGGTGTTGCTAACGATTCGCACGCTGTCGAGATGCAGCGCACCGGTGCTCCAGATACCACCGCCGTCATCGTTGACAGCGTTGCCGTCTCGCACAGTTATCCTGGTGATGGTCACGGCAGCGGCGCTGTCGATGGTAAACACCCGGTAGGCGTTCGCCCCGCTGACGGCCAACTGCTCCGCGCCCGGCCCGGTGATGGTCAGATCATCGATGATCGCCGGCAGCGCATCCGCCAACATGATGACGCCAGTGACACCAAAGTTGATTGTGTCGTGGCCGGCGTTGCCATTGGCGTCGAGGATGGCCTGGCGCAATGAGCCAGGGCCGCTGGCGTCCGTGTTGATCACGGTGTAGGTGTCTGCGCGAACGTGGGTCAGATTCCCACTCAACCCCGTCAGCACGGCTAGCGTCAGTCCCAATGCCAGGGCTAATGAGAATAATAAACGTCTAGTTTTCATTTGGTTTCTCTCCTTTTATGTTCATTTTGGAATCTCGTTGCATGAAATATTTCATATTCTGAAGTTCCTCACTTGACAGCAAACAGAGAATCTGCGCTATTCTAATGCCGCAGGGGAACGCTGTCCCAACATACTCTCGTCCTCGTCTGTATCGCACCCCGCAACTGTCTGTCGCTGCAAGAACGCAAGCAACTCTGTCAGACAGAGAAAAACGTATCGTTTGCCAGTGAGCGCGCTTTCAGGCGATACTGGTCAGTTGACTGGTACTTTGCCTGCCTCCTGCTATAGGCGCAGGAGACAGGACAGATAATTGGGACTGATATAGTCTTTACGAGTTCGTGGCCTTGACATTGGGGTCAACCTTGCCCAACTTATTCTGGAGGTGCGTTGTAGTTGAAACAATCAATGACAATCTTCCAGGAACCATCGGTCTGCTTGGCCAAAATCGTCAAAAACTTGCCAGAACCGTTCGAGGTCTCTCCCCCTTCCTTGGGCGTCAACGCGAATTCATACGTGCCGTGAGAATATGCTCGATCACCCAGTATTCGTACCTCCTCAAGATCGATGACCATTTTTTGGTCGAAAAGGTCGAACCGGGGCTGCATCTCTGTCCGAATCTGCTTCTTTCCCACCTGGCGCTCCGCGCCAGGCGGCATCTGTATCCCATCATCGACCCACAAAGCAAGCCAACGCTCCATATCTCCGGCAGTTGCAGCGGCAGCATACTCGTTCCACAACTCGTATATTTGAGCCACGTCTGCGATTTGTACTCTTTCTATCATATCTCTCCCTTTTACATCGCTCATTGCATCAAGGCACGCAAAACTCGCCAACCAATCACTCGTATTCCAGAATCCCGAACATGGTCCCGTAGCGCCTCGTTGGTGAATGCCCGATAGTCCGAGACGCGGCCGCGCCAATCGGGAGCGATAGCCCGCAGTTCGGGCGTATCCTGGGCGGGATGGATGTTGAGGCACGTAATACCGGCAGGCAAATCATCGAGTGCTTGCTTGACTTGCTCCAGCCGGTTATCAGGCTCGGCGGTAGGCATCACGTGAATATTGTCTAACAACAGCGCCCCTTGCTCATCCAACTGTTCAAGCTGCCGGATGAGCAGAGCGGCCGCCTGCGCCTCCATTCCCCATTCTCGTAGGGTCGCCTCGTCCACGCGCACCAGGAGCGGGGGGAGACGATGCTGTAACGCAACCTGAACATACGCAGCCAGGAACCGGGGATGATAAACAGAGCCCATGTGCGTGTCGACGTGAGTGACGTCGATCCCGGACGCAAGGCCCGTTCGACCTGGGCCTCGGCCTCACGCTGAACGGCGGCCGGGTCCCCATGCTCCTGGACCGCTTTGGCAGTGGTATGAAAGTAGCCGTCCTGATCTATCAGGCCAGAAGCGGAGTCGTGCGTGGAAATTGGCCGCCAGCGATAATCATCCCACTCACTGGTATGGGTGAGGTGAACGCCCATGTCGATCCTACCAGGCGGGTGGTTGCGGCAGAAAGCGGCCGCCGCCGGGAACCAGGGACATGGAACCATGATGGAGGCGGACGAGATCAAGCCGAAATCAAGCAGGTCAATGTATGCCGCCAGCGACGACCTACACATACCGACGTCGTCGGCGTGCAAGATAACGGCCCGATCATCGTCTGCTAGACCGAGTTGCTTGAGCAAAGGGTTGGGTCGCATACCACATTCATCCTTGCAGCTTTTTTGCAAGTCTAAAAGGGATAGCCCTTGGCCCCCTGGCAACCTTTTAGCGCCGAGATCTCGCCGCAGTGGACGTTTATGTGCCAGATGATATAGGCTTCCACCATCTGGCCCACGTTAAGCGGACCAATAGGAGTTTCTACTTTGACGTCCAGAACCGCGGGCGAGAGGGAGGCAAGCCAATCCTCAGTAACAGCCCGGACCTTCTTGGCACGCTCATACAGCGCGGACATATCCACTTGAACGTCCTGCATCATTATCTCTGGCGGTGGAGGTTCAGCGAAAAGTTCAAATCTCTGCCCTAAACATATTTCTCGCACGAAAAAGTCCAAATGGGTAACGAGATGCGAGTAAATGGAGCCGATGCTACTTGCGACGCCAGGAGGCGCCCAATCGGCCTGCTCTTGGGTCAGGTCGGCAGTGACCTGGTCCAAGACATCAAACGCAAAACCTAACGAGTATTGAAGCAGTTCAACGGTGTTCATCTTTTTTTCTCCTTCGAAACCCTCTGGTTTCATCTGGTATGCGTGGCAAAACTTGTCCAGGAACACGGTTGCTCCGAGCGATTGGAGCAACCGTGTTCCTAACTAACTACTCGGACTCAAAGTGTATGCTTCCCGAATAATAGACTACTCCCATCCCTTCTGGACATTCATCCGTTCCACCGTCAGGTGGGAGCCACCCTGGTCCCCAAAAAGTTCCGTGCCCTCGGAGATTCTCCAGTTCACCTGTTCCACTGGTGATTACCCACGTACCCCTCCAGTCAGCGGTCGGATCTGGTCTATCTCCAATCGCATCCATCTCAAGACCACCCACTTTACCATCTACCTCTACCTCAGTAAACGAAGCTGCATCTACAAAGGCCATGGGAGCAGAAGGGGCGTTTGGGTCTAGAATATGGAAAATCAATAGTCCATAATCCGTTGATGACCCATTAAAGATCCCAGTCCATTCTGAAACATAGGGTACTTGCGAGAATTCCTTGTCAGGGTCGCCCTCGTATGGATCGAACGTAATTGGCTTGATACTTTCAAAAACAGGCATGTAACACCAGACTCCATCCGCGTCGCCCTCGCCTTCAGGTGAGTCTGTGGGCGAGGAGCACGATACTATGGACAGAACCATGATCGCAGCCAGCAAGGCAAATAACTTTTTGTTCATTTTAATCATCTCCTTTTTCTAGACTTTCAGCAGACAAGATATCGGATCGGTAAAGTTGTAGCAAGACATCAAACCAAGTCAGATACGTACATCACCTCCTTTTAGTAACCCGTTGATAAAAGCGCCGTTATCCGTCTATTGCACGTTACTTGAACATAGTTTATAATGTTGATTATCAGGTTCAATGCTTCTAGTCGAATTTGACATTATTATACACAACAAGCGTCCATTTTTCGTCCACTCTGCGCGGGGCAACGCTCTCTCATTAACCCATAGACGCCGGGGTAGCCAAGGAAACCAGGGCTCGGTAAGAGCCACTGCCATGACCCACGAGCAAATCGGCCACTATCAAATACGGGCGCTGCTAGGCCAAGGGGCTATGGGCGAGGTCTATCGTGCTTACGACCCCCGCCTGGACCGTGAGGTGGCCCTCAAGCGCATCACGCCACCGGACTCGGTCCGCTACGACGAGTGGCGGCAACGCTTCCGGCGCGAGGTGCGAGCCGCCGCCCGCCTTAATCACCCCCACATCGTCACCGTCCACGACGTGGATTTGGAAAGTGACCCGCCGTACGTGGTGATGGAATGGCTGGCCGGCGGTACGATGAAAGAGTGGTTGCGGGAGCACAAACCTCTGTCCTGGACAGAGGTCCTGACCTTGCTCCGGCCCTTGTGTGAGGCTTTGGTCTACGCACATCAAGCCGGCATCATTCATCGTGACGTCAAGCCGGCCAACGTAATGTTCGTGGGCGATGAGGCCAAGACGCTCAAGCTGGTAGATTTTGGCCTGGCTCGTTGGGAAACAAGCTCCCAGGTGACCCAGAGCGGCGTCATACTCGGCACCCTGGCTTACATGTCGCCGGAGCAGGCCAGAGGTGAAGCGGTGGATGCCCGGACTGACATCTTTGCCCTGGGGATTATCCTTTTTGAGGCCCTTTGTGGGCACAATCCTATAGACAAGGGTTCCCTGGGCCAGACCCTGGTGACCCTCATTTCCCCCGATCCAATAGACCTGGCACCACTGGCGGGCCAGGCTCCGCCCCAACTGCTTGACGTTATCGGGCGCGCTCTGTCCAAGGAGCGGGACCAACGCTACTCCGACTGTGAGACGCTAGGCCGGGACATGGTCGCCTGCCTGGGACAAGCACCCCTTGCCTCCCTGGACGATGCGCTTCAAACTGGGCGCAAGATCGCAAGTCCACCGGCTATGCGACGTCTTTGGCTTTTAGGCCCGGCCCGCGTCGACCACATCCAGCAAGCCCACGGCAAAGCGGGTGAGATACCGCGCTTCCGCTCGCGGCGCACCGTGGCATTGCTTGGCTATCTCGCCACCGAGCGGCGCTCCGTCGCGCGCGACTTTTTGGC
>JAAEPW010000050.1 GCA_024232355.1 Chloroflexota bacterium
GCTTGTACAGTTCTTCCCTCTGGCTCATCATGCCCCCCTGAGTTAAGAGTTTTGTGCCCTTATTATACTCAGCGAAATGCATTAGGCAAGTCTAGATATTTAGTTTGTCATTGAGCTTGACGGACTCCCTGGCCTAGTACTACACTCACATTTCTGACCCAGTACACCGAGATGAATCTGGAGACAAAAAAACTATCCTGGCAAAAAAGCACATCCATTCTACACCTGAGCACAATTTCCCCATTTTGGGCAGTCTCCCACCCCCTCACAAATAAATCCCGCCCGCACCCCAAAGCACCTTCCCCCGCTCCCACCACAGCAAACCAAAGCTCTCACCCAGGCTCGTCCCACCGAAAGGCACAGCACCCTCGTTCCACCACCCCCCCCGCATCCCACCACCTGGCCCAAGGGCACAAGCCAATGACACCACCTGGCCAGACCAGGGGAAGACGGCGAGGGAGCGGACTGGGGTTGCGTCGGTGGCGGAGGCAATGGGACATGGTGATAGAGCTTGTGGCAATCTGTGGACACCTCTTCTCTTCTCCCTAACCCCGCCACGCACGCTCACCAAACCAAAGCCACACACCACCACCACCCAACTCCCCCCGCCGCATTCCATCGCTCTTGGCCCAAGGTTCATCACCAGGGTTTCCTACAGGGAAAAAGCGATGAGAGCAGAGGGATCACGCCTTTGTTTCAGCGGTGGTGAGCGATGGGGCGGGGGCAAGGGGCACCACCCACAAACCGGCAATCATCGCAACAAGGCCAACCCATCAACAGCGACCACCTCCCCGCTTGTAGTCACAAACAACGCAACTCCCCACCCCGCATTCCACCACCCCTGGCCCATTATAGTCCGAAAACTGACACAAGGGACCCAGCCAATGACACTACCTGGGGTAGAACAGGGGGAGACGGCGAGGGAGCGGATTGGGGTCACGTCGTCGTCGATCAACAGGCACGACTCGACATACGCCTGTCCGCCCTCGACTTGAGCACTCTCGCCAATGGGGAAGCCTGGTAGACAATGGGCCTGCGCTGCATCTCGATGTTTTTTCCACATCCCGGCTATGATGACCGGCCTCACGCCGTGGGGTCTATGTGCCGTTAGGCACACGCTCTCCCCCATCCACCCGAGGGCTAGGAGTTGATATTTCGCACGATTCGTGCTATCATCGCAGCTATTGGCCTTTACCCCTCAGTCAATCCTCAACCTATAGCAATAGGGGTTACGAAAACTAGAAACCAAAACCGAACTCTCAGAACATATCGTAGAGGAGGAAACCCATTATGAATCGGCTACTGGTCATCGGTGGAGCGTCATCCGATGTTCTGCATTTGCAAGATCGAATTGTTGATTGTGCGGGCGGCGCAGGAATGTATACCGCAATGGCCGCACATCGTTGTGGGTCCCAGACAACTTTATTCGGTCCTCGCCCTGATCCCTGCCCAGAACATTTGCAGTTTGTGGTCAAGCATTTAGCGGAATGGCTCGGTCCGGTTATCTCTCCAACACAACTGCCGCAGTTTGAGATTTCCTACAGACAAGGAAAAACTGAATATCTCAAAGTGTCGCTTGATGCTGAGAAAATGCTTTCACCCACAATGCTTCCAACAAACCTGTCAAGATATGATCTTGTTCATGTGACTCCTTTAGGCGACGCGACAAAGCAGTTGTCTTTTATTCAAGCCTGTCGGCAGCGCGGTGCGAAACAGATTTCTGCTGGAACATATCCGGGTGATGTGGCCAAGCAACCGCGTGCTGTGCGTGCTGTCATAGAACAGACCGATTATTTTTTTATGAATGATCTGGAAGCCAAGACTGTGTTTGGTTCTTTTGAGTCTGCCTACACTGAACCAGGAAAACTTGTCTATGTTACCCTGGGTGCACAGGGGGCTTGCATCATTCAGGGTGATACTTTCACATTGATTCCAGCAGTTTCAGCCACTGAACTGGACCCAACAGGTGCGGGCGATACTTTCTGCGGCGCAACACTGGCCTATCTGCTTCAAAAGAAACATCCCATTATGGCAGCGCGCCACGCCGTTGCGTTGGCGGCGGAGATGATCGCACAGGTTGGTCCAACCGCGCTTTTATCTGATGCTCCACCCCCAAAGGGGCCTCTGGACACACGTGTTCATGTCAATGATGGGCAGGTGCATAAAGTTGCCAAAAAGATATCAATGCTCTCTGAAATCTCTCCGTTTCCATTCGTCAGCCCGGAACTTCCGCCTGTCGGACATCCCAAGGCACTGGATTACTTTTTCGGGACCACATTGCAACAGTTTAGTTTTTGGTCCGAGCGAAATAACCGATATGACCAGCCCCTGATCGCCAAAATCGGCGGCACTGTACAAAAAGGCTCCGACTATTTGTGGAGTGCATTCAGTCGCCGGGTAGAGCAAGATACGGATTTCTGCTCTCCGGAGCGACAGGCAAATTTGAGTCAAGAGGAACTGTTACAAGTCTTTCGAGCAGATAATGGAGATGATCCAATGCCTGCCCTGGATTTGCACTTGGAAAAAGCGCACCATTATGGTCAGGATATGCTTGCGCTTCAGATCACGCCACAGGCTGTACTGCAAAGGGCTCTAGCATCAGATCAACCCTTGCAGACCTTTCTGATTTTGCTCGATCACATTGGCGGTTACAAAAAAGATCCCTTGCGCAAGAAAAGCAGTTTGCTCGCTTTGATCCTCAATCAGCGTCCCGAAAAGTTTTTACCGTTACGGAACGCCGAACAAGTGTCGCCTGTGATTGACTATCATGCGTTGCGCTCCTGTTTGCGGGTAGGGCTGATTGACGTGATTGATGAGGAATTGAGAAATAAATTACTCGACAGACAAATCGTTTCCCCCGCCGAGGAATGGGCAGTTCGGTATGCGGCATATCGCTCCAGAGAACAAGTTGTCGCGCTATCAGGTAAGAGCGAAGGTGCCGTGGACTGGTTTTTCTTTAACTCGCGCAAACGTTGCCCCGAAATGTCTGAACCGGAATGTCAGTTCTGTCAGGTGGATCCAGTGTGTGCCCATCGCAAAGAGCTATTTCAACCCGTTTTGCGGACAAGTTTTTATTGAGTTGCAGATTCAAATTGATTTATGACCGGATATTCGCCAACATTCCACCCCAACCCATCCTCCCCCCCCACCCACCACAGCAAACCAAAGCTCCCATCCAGGCCCATCCCCAGAAAGGCACAGCAGCCTCGTTCCCCAACGCACAGACGACCCAACCCCGCCACACGCACTCACCCCAACGCCGAGTTCCTGCGCCGTGTTCCATCGTTTTTGCACGGGAGTTGCCAGATTTTTGCACGGGTAGAAAGCGATGCAGATGCAGGCTAAGGGAAAAGTATCCCATCGTCCAACAAACCTGGTTGCTAATTCTCGTTCGTGTTTAAGAGTAATGAAATCGCCTAAACAAACAAAGCCTCGCAGTGCGAGGCTTTGTTTGACAATGTAATCTACTTCAGTTGTTGCAGTCACTAATGGACTAGACGTTGCTTACGATGTTGCTGAAAATGTTGGCAATGGCAGGACCTAGCAGGGCCAAAATAACGATCACGACAATAGCTACCAAAACAAGAATCAACGCATACTCGACCAAGCCCTGTCCCTCTTCACGCGGTAAAAACAGCATTTATCTCACCTCCTTTCCATTTAAGATGACTTTATTATAGCA
>JAAEPW010000051.1 GCA_024232355.1 Chloroflexota bacterium
CGTAGGCAAGACGTGGTCGAGACTGACATGTTTATATGGCTTGAGCGCTTTGGCGCCGATGCTCCCAGGCGTTGGATCGAACTAGAGCAACACGTCCGCCGCCAGGGATCACGTCAAGAGGTCGAGTTTCAGGCGCAGCGCCGCGAGTCTGGAGGGATGCCGAATGAAACAAGGCACTTTAGCGTCAATGCTTGTCTCCTGGAGCAAGTGGACGGTGAGGGGGGGGACGTCATCGTGAGTGTATGGCGCGACGTCACCGAGCGCGTGCGGGCAGTGGACGAGCTACGGGCGTCTCACGGGCAACTCGTCGCCACGTTAGACACTCTGGACGCCATCGTCTACGTCGCGGATATGGAAACGCACAAGACTCTTTTTGTGAACCAGTATGCGCTAAATATCTTTGGCAACGTGGTCGGGAAAACCTGCTGGCAGGCTTTGCAGGCCGGTCAATCTGGCCCTTGTGCTTTCTGCACCAATCCACGCTTGCTCAACGCTGCCGGAGAGCCAACCTGGGGACACGCCTGGGGATACCAGAACACGGCCACCGGCCGTTGGTATGCCATTCGTGATAAGGCCATCCGCTGGGTGAACGGGCGCATGGTGCGACTCTCGATTCAGTTTGATATCACCGAGCGCAAACGGGTAGAGACGGCCTGGCGCGAGAGTGAAGCCAAGTGGCGCACCTTTATCCGCGCCTTGCCAG
>JAAEPW010000052.1 GCA_024232355.1 Chloroflexota bacterium
ACGAGAGCAACCTTCAAATCAGAATATCGCTTTATTGACCGCAGTGGCAAAGTAACACATACAATTGGTCAGGCTGTACCCATCTTTGATATTGACGAAAATATGACAGGTTATGTGGGAACTATAACTGACATCACCGAGCGCAAGCAGGCGGAGGAGGCGCTGCAGGAGAGTGAGGAAAAATTTCGATTGATGTTTGAGACGATGGTGAGTGGCTTTGCCTTGCTTGAAATGGTGTATGATGAGTATGACAGGCCGGTTGATTGCCGGTATCTGGAGGTCAACCCTGCTCATGAAAGACTTACCGGTCTGAAAACAACTGAAATCATAGGCCGAACAGCGAGAGAATCTATCCCTGGACTGGAAGATATATGGATTGAGAATTACGGTCAGGTAGATCGGACTGGTGAATCTATGGAGATTGAAGACTATGTTATAGGACTCGATAGATGGTATCGAGTTTTTGCTTACCGTCCAAAACCAGGCTTTGTGGCGGTGACGTTCGATGACATCACCGAGCGCAAGCGGGCGGAGGAGCAGATCAAGGCCGCTTTGGAGGAGAGAGAGGTGCTACTGCGAGAGGTTCATCACCGCGTCAAGAATAATATGCAGACACTCATTAGCTTGGTTGATATGCAGGTCGAGGCAATCCAAGATCCGGCGGTTGTTCACATATTTGAGGATTTCCAGGGGCGGATCTATGCTATGGGGATGGTCCACGAGCAACTGTACCAGGCAAATAACCTAGCCCAGATCAACTTGCGTACTTATCTGGATGATCTGATGTACCAACTAGACCACGCTTTGGCTGGTGATCGGTCGATTGCGCTACGCGTGGCCGCGGAGGACGTCCCCATCAACGTGAACAAAGCCCTTCCCTGTGGTATGATCGTCAACGAGTTGGTGTCGAATGCGTTAAAGCACGCCTTTCCCCTCGCAGGGGCGGGGGAGGCGCACGAAATCTGCGTCGAGTTTGGAGCGCAGGAGGACGAATACGTGCTGGCGGTCAGCGACAACGGCATTGGTCTGCCGTCGGATCTTGACTGGCGCGCGACCGAATCGTTGGGGCTAAAACTGGTCAACATCTGGGCCACGCATCAATTGCGGGGCACGCTCGATGTGAATACTCAGGATGGCACAACCTTTATGATAAAGTTTCCGAAATGAGGGTGGCTATGGACGAAACTAGAGCGACGGCCCGCATTCTGATCGTCGAAGATAATGGCATCATCGCTTATACCCTCCAAGGGATGGTGGCCGAGTTAGGGTACGAGGTTGTGGGGGCAGTTCCTTCTGGCGAGCAGGCGATTCAAAAAGCCAGCGAGGAACGTCCAGACCTGGTACTGATGGACGTTAACCTGGCAGGGGAACTGAATGGCGTCGAGGCTGCGGCTCAAATTCAGGCCCGGTCCGATATTCCGGTGATCTATTTGTCGGGCTATGCAGAGGATACGCTATTTCAGGATGCCGAGGCCAGCGAACCGTATGCCTATCTGTGCAAACCCGTCTATGAAAGGGAACTCGGTGAGATGATTGAGAAAATGCTCGCCAGGTCCAAAATGTGACAACAACGAATGATTCACACGTGAGTCATTCGTTGACTTGTATGACAATGATTGATCGCAATCTCTCGTAACTACTAACACACTCTGACAGAACAGAGGCGGCCCCAACCAGGGGCCGCCTCTTTCTTTTTGGATGGCTTCGCCAGAATCTTTTTCGGATTTGACTGGGCTTACGCCCAATAATGGTTGGCAGGTAAAACTGCAAATCAAATCTTTAGGCGAGTACATCCTCGTCTTGCTCCATCTAGGGAGCATTTAGAGCCGCCAGTAATGGCTGAGTAAGAGATAGGACTCGAACCCCTATTCGCTCTACTGATTGGGTGTAGGACTTGACTGGGCTACGCCCAATATAAATTAGCTGGCAGATGACCAGCAACCTATAATAGCCTCTACGGAGGCCCGCACTTGGAGGTGCAAAACAATGTCTCAGGAAAATACTTTCGTCTACAACGCAGGTTCCGAGGATCGTCCCGTAGCATACCAGGGCAAAGCCACCAAGACCGGCAAGTCCATCTCCTGGAAGATCGGTGAGTTCGGCGGCAACTACACCAACGGCACTATGGCGGTGAACATCTTCACATCCGTCAAGACCCACGCTCTCCGTGCTGGCGCATTCTCTCTCGCCAACAACACGCCCTACGAACGGGAGAACGGCTCTGTCAGCTATCCGCAATCGTTCCTGGCCGGGATGATCGAGCGCAAGATGGCTCTCAAGTCCCGCGACCGCAAATCGGGATACGAAGTGTGGGCCGTGCCGGGACTGGCCGTGCGCGGCGAGGGCTTTGAGAAATTCCTGAACCTCGATGACGAGGTGATGGTTGGCAGTGGCGTTGGCAAACGTGGTGCCGCGTTCGAGTTGGCCGACCGGGTGGCCAAGGCTCTGACCAAGAGCGTGTTCATCAACGTGAAAAAGGTTGAGGCTGAGAGCACTGAGGCCGAAGCCGAGAGCAAAGAGGACGACGATCTCGATATCGTCCTGTAACAACTTGAGTATCAAAACCGGGGCAGCCTAGCAATGGGCTGCCCCTTTTTTTGTTAAGGAGGTTTCCAATGACCGCAATCCAAGATCGAAAAGAACAAGCTGTCAGCCTGGTGATGGACGGTGCCGTAGCACAAGCTGACATCCCCCACCATTACCAGGTGCAAGACTGTCAGGTAAAGGCCCGGTTCGATTGGGAAATACTGTCCGGCTATCTTCTGGATGCCACCTGCACTTGCTCGGACTGGCACCACCAGCAAGAGGCAGTCACCGAAGCACTAGACGATCACTACTCGCCGTTCAGCCTCGACATCGCCCAGGTGGACGGCATCCCACTGTGTCAGCACGTCCTGGCTGTGGCATTTGACACCGGCGCACTGGCCTGGCCCAAGTGGGCACCAGTGCTCACAATGCAGTTACCCACGAGCATCACTGTCTAAGCAATAGATCCTCCGTCTTTTTTTTCGAGTGGGATAGACCCATTCACTAGCCACCGGGCTTTCGTCGGCTCGGTAGCTATACACACACTAGGAGGTGTGAAGATGAAAGACGGAAAATATTGGATGACCAAGTTGGGCAACACACTGGCCGTAGTCGCAGAGCACATAGCGGTACACCGCTACGAGGGTGCGCCCGACGTGGACGACCGCATTGCTGACGCGATGTTGTCTGTAGTTGTTGCGGCTGACAAGTTCAAGCCTCGGCCTGGGCAGGACACCGTAGGTTACTTCCTCAACTATGTGCTACGGCGCGTAGCGGGGGACGTGCGTCGTGGGGCCACCATTGCAAAGCGGTGGTCTGACGAGGCGGCAGTCTACACCGATGTCGCGCCCGACTGGTTGGACGGGAACGACAGCCGCGACCTGGCCGAGACTCTTGGCGTTGCTCTGCACGAACGCCAGGATGGACCAGAAACCATAGGTGAGAACTTGTGGAAGTCCAAGTCAGGAATAGTCTACGAGACCACCGAGGTGGTGGAGCGGTTGGTCAATGAGTTCCCTGACGTAGCTGCCAAGAAGATGGGCGTGCCCAACGATGACAAGTTGGGTGTGAACATCCTCCGCGTGCTCAATGACGCCGCCGAGATGACCACGGCAGAACCTGCGTGGTTACAGGAGCCAGCGCCCCCATCCTCTGCCCTAGACCTAGACTACACCGTGGTCGAGGAACGTACACGGATGGTTGACGGTGTACCCTCTGGCACGCACTATGTCCTCAAGCCAGTTGAGAATGATCACAGGCTGGATAGCGTGGTTGTACGTCGCGTCAAAGAGGGACACCCTCTGGAATTGCCTGACAACGGGAACATTGTCGGGGCATTGCGCGACTGGTTGAGTGAGGTTAGCACCGTAGGCACACTCACCAGTAGCGAGCTAGTCGAGGCCGTCAACGAAGCCAGCAAGAATGGCGCAATCTGGTTCCCCGACGAGGAGGCCTTTGACGAGACTCGTCCCGAGAGCCCCGGCGCGGTCAAAGAAATGAAGAACGACCGCAAGGCCGTACCGGAACAGGTTATGAGCTATGCCAGGACCAAGGTGCTCAAAGCCTGGAGCAAGTGGGCCTGGGAGCAGATCAAGATGAACATTGATCCCTCCGTCACATTCTACCTCAGCATCGAGGTGGAACAGGCAATGCGAGAACTTGCCAGCCTGATTGATCGGTACAGCCTTAGCGAACAGGCCGAGCGCGAGATCGTCAAGTTCATCACCTACAAGGTGATGAATATGGTCACTGACGACTACGAAACCGTGCGAACCGAAGTGTCTCGCCCGCTGGAGGTGGGCTTTGACTGGTTCGCTATGCCTGAGCAACTCGACGCTGACGCGCTGCGGCAGAAGGTGTTGGGCTGGCTAGATAAGGTGATGGCTCTGGCCGTCACCAAAGAAGAGGTGAAAGCGGCAGACAAGCCGGTGAAAGTCCGCGTATGGGCATCACAGGCGGCTGCAATCCAGGCCATTGTGCTGACTGGGGCTTCACCCCAACAGGCAAAGATGGCAGAAAGACAGGCTTACGCGGCATAGAGGGTGTGGGGGGGAGTCAGTTCCCCCCACCCTCTTTTTTTCGAGAACCGGAGAAGGTCAGGTACACCTCCCCCTTTTTGTGCCTGGCCAGAGTTTCCGACTTGGCTCCGAGTTTTCGACTTGGCGGGGCATTTTCAGTTTTGGGGGGGGATTTTTTAACTTGGCGGCAGTTTGTCGAAAGACAGCCAAGGCGAAATCTGGTACACTCGACACATCAAACGAAAGGAGAGATCGAACGTTGAACACACTATGCCTAGCATCAGTCCTGCTTTTATTGCCAGCGAGTCTACTTGCACTTTGTCTGCTTGTCAGATTCGTCAAGATCATAATGGACACTGACGGTATACGGCTCAACCCTTGGCTGATAATCTGCACAGTTGCAGGTGTAGCTATGGGTTGTTTAGCCTTGACAGCAATGGCCCAATGAAAAAGTGCTTGACCTGTTGGCTCAACTCTGGATGCTGACAGGATAGACTGGCGCGTTCGCGCCAACGGCAGGTAGGTAGATCAAACCAACATCTAGTTTAGAAAAGGAGTATCAAATGTACCATAAAGTTATCATCGC
>JAAEPW010000053.1 GCA_024232355.1 Chloroflexota bacterium
GGACAGCGACTTGCCCGGCGCAAAGGGGCGCGAGAGTTGGACGTAAGGCGGCTTCCAGAGCAGCGTGCCGTTGTCGATGCGTTCCCCAATCCATTGCTCGATTTCCTCGTTCTGGAATTGTTGAAAGGTCTGGACGTAGGTACGATAATTTCTTTGAACGGCGTCGAGAATTTCAAAGGGGTTCACTATTTAGCCTCCTGTCTCATCCCCAAAAACAACCCCACTCATCTTTTAGCACTTGTTGGACTCGCGCTGCAAGTGTGAATTGGCGACCTGTCTTGGGTAACGAATACGGCCACCAGGCATCAAACTTGCGCATCCAGTAGAGATGCCATTGCTCGGTTTCAAGAGTCAAGCGTAGCTGGCAGATCGGGAACAGATACGTTTCTCCGTTCATACGCTGTTGTATCTCATAGACACCGACAGCGGTTCCCTCATCGGTCAGGCGATAAGGCATCCGGCCTTTCAAGTGCTCATCTAACATCTTGCCAATGGTCTTGATCGCCCTGCGCGCAACGTCGGGGGGAATGATGCCGGGGTTGCGGATTGCCTCCAATCCAGTCTCGCCGCCTGCTTCATAGGCGTTCAGATAATAAGCAACCTCATTTACGGCAAGATCATGCTCGCCTGCATAGTCGTAAAATGCCGCTTTGTTGTCTTTTAGTTTCATCACATCCTTGGCAATACGCAGCATCGTCTCGATGCTGCGATTATCAGCCGTCCATTGGTTCCATTCTTCATTCATACGTCACCTCCGCGATTGGTTATTTCTGTCAGTAATTCCAGGATGCCGTCGTCAATCCGGGACAATGCTGCCGCTATCGTTTACGGCGATTGCGGCGCGATTTGGCCTTTTGTTTCGGCGGCTTTTTCCGCGACTTGCGCCCAACCCGAGGCAAGGAAAATGTCTTGGCATCGCCTGCCAGTATCTTTTGCAACTCGGCATAGGCAGGGTGTTTGGGATTAGAGGCCGCCCGTTTGACTATCTTGTAGTGTCGCTTCAACCGAGCCACATAACGCCGATCCGCCAACACCACATCCTCTACGAGTTGGAGTAGCTTTTCGGCATATTTGCTCTTGCGGTTCATCGGATCGAGGAATGGCCCCGCCATATCGGATTTGCGGTCAAAGCTGTAGCTGATGGAAGCCAAAAAACGCTTTGGGTGCTTTTCCTCCACAATGTTGAGCGTCACACGCTGGCAGTCACAGGCCGGGTCAGGACAGTAAAATTCTACCATAGCATACGAGCCAGCAGGTAGTCCATTGTGCGGAGCGAGCAGATGCATCATTCGTATCTCTTTGTCTGCCAACTCGATATCCACGATGTAAAATGGAATCAGGTGCATTCCTTTCTCCTTGTTGTCCTATTTCTTCTCCAGATACTCGACCGCTTCCTCGTAACTGACCTCTCCCATATGATAAAGCACAGTCAGGGCAGTCTTACGTACTTGGCGGCTGCGGTCGTTCCGCGCTGCATCCCAGATATGATCGAGCAGCATCGCGGGCATCCTATTCTGCTCATCATAATCACCACACTCCCACTTGTAGGCATTGTAGAGCGCGACTATCGCTTCCCCACGAATGTTGGACTTGGGATCGGACAACATCTCGATCAAGGCATCCAGGGCTTTGATGTCGCCGGTGCGAGCGGCGATAGTGACCGCGAGTTTCACTGCGTGTACACGCCGACGTCGGGCAAAGTTGTCATAGCGACGACGGTAGCGGAATGATTCCAGCAAAAAGTCAATGGGAATCATCGCCGGACGGTCTATGCGAGCCAATTCCTCAAAGACGGTTCTATCCACGTCAACATAGGCGGTTCCGCCGGCCTCTCGTGTGATGCGCTCTAACTCGATCAGTGTTGGGATGTGTTCTGGGGTCGGGCTGCCGCTTCTCTTTAGCTTGCTGATTTGCTTCCACACCACCTCGCGCTCCCGATCATGGTTTTGCATCGTCTCGCACAGCACCTCCAGCGCCTCTTGATACTGCGGGCGGAACCGGAGTTTGATCACGCGATCAGCGGCCATCCGCGCCAAATGGTCCAGGACGGCCCACGCGCCATCTGAGAAATTACCCGTGTCTTTTGAGTGATCCAAGGGTCTTGCGCTCCTTTTTCACCTCGCCGGTTTGGGCATCTAGGTCTACAAACGTCGCGCTGCCCTGGCGGCCGTGGGTGACGAGTAGTCGCGCACCAGCCAGGCACTCGCTTTGCACCGGGCAGTACGAGCGTCTATGGGATGTCCATTTCTTACTTGTGAAATCATGTCAATCGCTGCTTGTTTTATCTTTTCAGGTGAATTGGGCGAGGAATTCGGCAGCAGAGAGGATACTGATCCCCTCGTACTCGACAAGGTCTAGGAGGTGATGATCGCCAGATACGATCACCCCAGCACCAGCTACCAGGGCACATTCTATGAACTTGTCGTCGTCAGGATCGTCAGCTACCGCGTGGAGAGTCCCGGTGATTTCTACATTTTCAGATACACGCCGCAGATCATAAAGGACAGCCCGAATGTGGTTTTCCGAAAAGCCAAATGGCACGCGCAATTTTCGAGTCAGTTCGGCCATCGTCTCTGAGCAGTGCATGTGTTGGACGACCTGGGAGCGCACCAACAGCAAACATTGGTACGGCTTGCCGCGCCACAGCAGGCCCGATATCCAAACGTTGGTATCAAATACGACTCGCTCTGTCACGGATACACGCCACCTTCGTGGAGCAGTTTGTCCATGAACTGTTCGCGTTCTTCTTCGGTCAGGCTGTCCCAATCCAGACCACGCTCCGCGCAGAGCGCGCGTACTCGCTGATTCCCATAGTCCACCAGATTTTCGAATTCATCGAGCTGTGGAATGAGTTTTTTCAACACGGCCCGCTTGGCTGCCGGTGAGACCTGCTGCACCCACTCGACGATCTGGGATTCCGGTATCTTGAGCGTCACTGTTTCCATTCTGACCTCCTGTCAAACTCTTTTTTTTTACAGGATTCATTATACACTATTTCCTCATTATTGCTTGAACGATTCCAATTGGTCAAACGCCTCCAACACCATCCGCTTGGTCCGATACTCCCCGTACTTGGCCTCATCCTTGCGGCGGACGATAGGGAAGGTATCCAGGATATAGTCCAACTCCTCGCGGGTGAGGCCGTAGAGATGGGCGTAGAGACCATCCAACTCGGCACGCAGGACGGCGCGGCGTTCCTCGTCCCAGATGAAGGGAGCGGGCGTGGAGGTGGTGGCCCATTCCGGCGGCGGGCTGGTGTGGATGGGCGCATCCTTGAACCAGCGCGCCCACGTCTCCGGCCCGACCTCGTCCAGGATGTCTTGGGCAAAGGCTTGCAGGTCCCAGGCGGTGTAGGTGAGTTCGATCACGCGGGGAACGATGAAATCGAGGGAATCCAAAGCGTAGCGGTCAGGTGAGAGGACGGGAAGTTGTTTGAGGATGTAGAAGTTGAAGTTGGCCCCTCCCAGGGTTTGACGGAGCACAAAATCCAAGCAAAAGCTGTTTGTGTTTGCCAATAACACTGCAGCGGATTGTGCTGCCACAAGTCTGGGGATAACCAAGTGAACTGAATCAAGCGCACCTATGAACGGAAGAACTGCGAAAATAGCAGTTCGTTCATCAGTACTGCGAGCAATCTTGCGAAATGCAACTAGCCATTCTCTTTCCGAAGCGATGGACTGAGAGAATTCCTCGATGTGGGATCTATCAATCCATAGACGAGTTGAAATCTTGAGGTTCGGATCTCGATGTTCAACGGCTAAGGTTTCACGATGCTCTTGACCACTTTGATCATATGTCGCAAATCGGTGGTCGAACTGATGCAATAGCCTAGCTTCGTATAAAGGAATCTTCTCGCTCCACCTTGAGTCTACTGCTACCTCTTGAGCTAGATGAAACAAATGAGCTGCACTACTGGAATGAAACATAGTAGTGAGTTTTACGTTCCAAGGATTTCCTTCGTCTTGTTCATTCACCAACACCGGTGTAGCACGGTAGAGCTTACGAGTCAACTCGGCATCCTGTCGAGTGCGAAAGACCGGCACGGTGCGAGTGTTGGGGTTCATCAGTGCTAGGTCTTTCCGGTTCAGAGGGAAACGACGCTCCAGGTCAGTCAGTTCGTCTGTTGTATGCAGAAAGAAGGCAAAGTCAGCTTCGGTGGCGCCGCCACCGACCAGGGTGAGCAGACAAAACTTCATCCGGCTATCCACTTGAGGAAAGAGCTTGCGTCTGTTCTCAAAGTCGTAGAGGCTTGTCAATCGTCCCCTGTCTACCAGGTCAGTGAAGAAGCCGCGGTAGGTATAGTCCGTTGCGATGCCAGTAGGCACTATGATGCCCGCTCGTCCATTGGAGGCAATGATCTGGCGGCCCAGCCCTGCAAACACAGCATAGGTGTTGATGTCGCCACCAGCGGTCAGTAGGAAACGGCACGAATCCCGCAAGAAGTGGCCTATAGCCTCGCTCTCTCGCAGGGTAGCAACGTAGGCGACGTGAAGGACAGGATTGGTCTGAGGTAGCTTGAGGATCAGTCGACGCCGCTCGGTAGGAGTGCGGGCATTGGCTATCTCTGGGGCCTTGTCAGCGAAAAACTCTTTCTCTTGCAGCTTGATCCGCTCCCACGGCGGATTACCCAACACCACGTCAAAACCCCCCGCGCCATCGTCGGCAAACACATCGGGGAACTCTAAATGCCAATGAAAGAAGCGATACCGCTCGGCCAGGGCCTCGATCTGTTCCAACGCTTCCGGCGGCAGGGTCTCGGGGCCTTGCTCGCGCAGCCGGATGAACTCGCCGTGGGTGGGTGTCCAGGTGGGCGCGGAGACCTGCGCCCCTACAGTGGTCAACGGCCAGAAAAAGGCGGCGGTCCAAAAGTCGGCCTCTAGCTTTTTCCTGCGGTAATCGTCTGCCGTGAGGTACTCGGCGTAGCGCTCCCGCGCCATCTTGGGCTGCTCCTCGGCCAAACCGGCGATGGTGACATATTCCTGGTGTACGGCGCCGCCCGGCTCGTAGAGCGTCACCTGGAAGAACCGGCCCTGCACCGCGCCCGCCTCCCATTCCTTCAACTCGCGCCGGTTGCGCGCCCGCACCGCCTTGGCCACGGCTTTGTCGTCGCCGGTGACGGGCTTGAAGGCGTCGGTGGGAATACCGGCGTCCATCAGTTCGGGCGTCGCCCCGATGAGCGAGTTGCCGCATTTGATGTGGTGGTCGAGAAAGCTGAGAGGTTTGTCGGCCACGCTGGCGTTGATCCACAGGCTCACCTTGCACAACTCTACCGCCATCGGGTTCAAGTCCACACCGTAAATGCAGTGGGCCAGCACGTCCCGCTTGGCAGCCTGGACTTGGGCCTCGGTCGGATACTCGTCGCCGGTGCGGATGCGGGCCAGTTCCGCCCCCATCACGTTATTCGCCTTGACCAAAAAGTGACCGCTGCCCACCGCCGGGTCGAGCACCTTGACGGACAGAATGGCGGCCTCGCCCGCGGCACGCTGCTCGCCGGTGAGGCCCGCATAGTCGGTCAGCAGGCCCGACGTCGCCTCACCGATGTCGCCTTCCTCGATCACACATAATCCCGCCGCTGTCAGCCGTTCCCGCATCACGGGCAAGAGCGCGCTCTTGATCAACTCGTTGACCAACGACGGATGGGTATAGAAAGAGCCGGTGGTCTTGCGCTCCGAGCCACGCGGGTCGAGGAAAAAAGTGTTGGCCGGGACCTGTCGGCCGTTTACCTCATCGGGGCCGGTCGTGACGCGGGGGGTAAAGTCGAGCAGGCTCTCATAGATCGAACCGAGTTCCTCTACCCCTAGGTCGGCGTAAGAGATGCGCTGGAGCACCCCCTCGCGCTCGATGAGAGTCAGGGCGCGGATAGCGCGGAGAAGATCGCTGTTGCAGACCCCCCTCCCCAACCCTCCCCCCTGAGAAGGGGGAGGGAATCTATCTAGCAGGGGTGTTTGGTCCTGAGCAAAGAGCATGCCGTTGTAGCCAAAGATGTCCAATTCTGGCACACCCTCGCGCACCATGCGGAACGTGACCCGGAGACCGTGCCACAGATCGGCAAAATCGTCTTCCCGGGGAATGTCGCCCTCGGCGCGGGTGCGCAACCGGGCGATGGAATAGCTTTCAGCGTAGAGGGAATCGCGACCGGGCATCATCCCGCGCTGCTCGGCAAAGAGCAAAAAGAGCACCCTGTAGATGACGTGGAGGATCTCGCTATAGTACCGGCGGCAAAGAGCGTCGTCCCCTTCGGCAAGCTCAGGGCCAGCGCCTTGCAAGCGCCGGATCAAATCGCCATCGAGGAAACCGTTGCCCAGCGTCTCGATGGCCTGGCGCACCTGCCCCCGCAGATCCTCGCCCACCTTGATCCCTGTGGCTATCGAGTCCTTGTAGAATTGCTCCAAAGGCATCAAGACT
Organism: Chloroflexota bacterium; assembly: GCA_024232355.1. The sequence continues at coordinate 6,406 of JAAEPW010000053.1, forward strand.
TCCAAAGTCTTGGAGACTTTGGAAGTCTGAATGAATCGGCTGGCGTGGCAGATGCGGTAAAGAGCGCGAAAGTCGCCATAGTTGCGGGTTTCTAGGATGGATTCGAGGTCGAACTGGACATAGCCCTTGCTGAAGGTGTGGTGGTAGTCGCGCAGGATGCGCAGCAGGATGCCGTTGGTCAACACGGCCCACAGGTCGGCGGTGCTGGCGTTGAGAAAAGCCTGGAGCATGTCGTGGGGAGATTTGGCCTTGATGCGGCGCCCGGTAGCCGTCCGGGCGTCCAGGTCCTGGGAAGGGATGATGGTATGGAGTATGGGCGCGCCTTCCCTTCCCCACCCTCTGTGTGAGAGGGAGTAACGCAGCTTGCCTGCCTCATCGAGGATCGTATCGCCCCGCAAATAGACGGGGTCAAAATCAAGCAACTGAAAGAGAGGCAGCAGCCAACGGGCGCGAACTTGGGAGACGTCCATCATTGGGAGATCGTTGCGGACGGCGTCCCAGCGCTCCAGGAGCAGTTCCCAAGCGGTAGCGATGGTCTCTTCCAGCACGGCGGGGCTTTTTGGGGCATCGGCCCAGGGCAGGGCAAACGACACAGGTTTGACCCCACGCTGGCGGGAGCCAGGCTCGCGCACGTTTTCGATAAAGGCGGCAGAGATCAAACCGCCGGAGGTAGTGATGTGGGTGGGTGTGGTCATTGTCCTTTTCGTCCCCTCGTATCCACAAGCTGGATCACCGGGCTCTCAGCGTGCTCGTTCATCCTTCGGCCAATGAATTTGATTCCCAAGTCCATCCAATTCGTCATCAGACAATTCCTCGTCGGCGCAATTCCTCTCGCATTTCAGGAGACAGCAGTTTGATCGGCACGATGAAGCCATCAATCATCACCATGTCCTTGCGAGGATTACTGTCGCACATTTCCTGTGTGGAGAACTCGGGATGCCAAGAATACAGATCAAACATGTCGCGAATGATCTTGGCCTTTTGTCCGACAGTGCTCTGGGAAACACCAAAATGCTTGGGAATGTCGGCGGCTGCGACGTAGGGCTCAAAACTGCGGTCAAACAAAAAATTGATCTGCCCCAGGGCATAGAGGATAGCAGCAGCCCAGGTATTGACACGCCCCCGTAAAAAAGGCACTTGGTGCTTGCGCTTCATCTTGGAGACAAGTTTCTGGGTCAGTTGCTTATAGTCATCATCCAGATATTGGTCGCAGAATTCACCCGTCAATTCGATCAATTTCTGACCGATGCTCTCTATCTTTTCTTTCTCTGCTCTAGTGCGTGCCATTTTACTCCCTCATCTACCAAGGCAGATTTCTCAGTGACATCAGATACAATTACCCTATCACGCGGGAAACAGGACTGTCACTGTCAACAGATCGGAGCTCCCCGGCAACAAGTCGTCAATCCCCCGCAGCCACCCGGCCACTTGCGCGCCTTCCCGCTGCTCCATCTGCTGGCGCATTAGAGTCCGCTCGGCCACAAGCTCCTGTCGTCGTGTTTCCACTGCGCCCTCCAACAATGCATCCAGCCCGTCAATCGTCAGCGCATCAGCCAGTACCTCTTGTACCTCTGCTTCAATACGCGTCTCGGGACTGGGCTGCGCCTCTAACAAGCGCGTTACCTGTTGTCCCCTAATCACCGACGGCTGATCGCCATACACCAACACCGCCGCCGGCAACAACTCTTCCACAATCGAGGTCGGTTCCGTGTTCACCACGTAGCGGGCTAAAAGGTGAAACACTGCTGTCACCTCATCCACGTCTGGTGTGACGATGTAGGCCGTGCGGCCATAATGCTCCCCCCTGTCCTGTGAGGGCCTGTCTTCACAGAATAGGCCCTCACGAAAGGCATTTTGCTTTACGACCTCGACCAATCGCCGCACCAGCGGGTGCCCCACATCCAGCAGCGTCACGTCCGGGTCATCCAGCGCCCACTCGGGGTCGAATGTCGCCCGCTCGATCACTTCTCCCACCGAGGCGGTCTGCAAAGCCGGGTTGTTAATGAGAATACGCCACGAACCGTCCAAGCGGCCGCCGTGGTCGCCGCGACCGTCGCGGTCGCCGTTCTCAGTCACACTGCATCCAAAGCGGTTCAACCCGCTGAATAAAAAGCGCTGAATCTGCTCCGGCGAACCCACCGTCGCCGCCGTCTCCTCTAACCGCCGCTCGATCTCGGGCAGGCTGATGTGGGTCTGGCCATAAAAGCTGTCTTCCTTGATGCGCTCCAACGTCTCCTCAGCAAAGGGATTCTCCACCGGCTCATCGAGTGTCTCGGTGGCCAAGTCCTCAAAACTCAACTGCTTGGGACCCAGCGTCACGTCGTGCTGCTCCAGCAGATCCAGGATGTTGGTCTCGTCACCAAAGTAGGGTGGAGAAAAGCCATAGTCGCGCCGGATCTGAGCTGCCTTTTCCACCAGCACTTTGAGGATGGTGGCATCCAGCGTCTCGTCCATCACCATCGTGCGCACATAGACCACCGGCTTGCGCTGTCCAAAGCGGTCCACCCGTCCGTTGCGCTGTTCCAACCGGTTGGGGTTCCAGGGCAGCTCATAGTGGATCACCTGGGCAGCGGCGTGCTGCAGGTTGATCCCCTCAGAAATGGCGTCGGTAGCGACGAGGGCGCCAACCTTTGCCCGCTCGAACTCGCCAAATATCTCTTGCCGCTGCCGCTCGTTCAGCCCACCGTGGATGGTCAACACCTTGGTGTTAACATAGCGCTTGTCGCGCTGAATCTGCCGCGCCAAATAGTTCATCGTGTCCATATAACGGGTAAAGATCACCACCTTGGGATCGGCTGCCAATCGCTGGCGGAGCACCGTGTCGAGTAGTTTTTGCAGTTTGCTGTCACGGCGAGCAGTGACCTTGTTCGCCTTTTCCAACACATCTTCCAAGAGTTCCAGTTCGGCTTGAATCTCTTTCGGCGAGCCATAGACCACGCGCTCGGTCCGCTGTCCGGCCTCCTCGTCGGTCAGTCGTTCACCAGTATCCTCGTCCAGCACGTTGGCGCGGGCCACATCGGGCGGAATGGGCGTCTCCTCAACCTCAGCCATTGCACCTGCCAATCGCTGCCTCAGTCGCTCGCGCCGGTTGCGCAACGAGCAACGCAGTGCCTCCGGTGAACTGAGCGCCCGCTTGTGCATGTGCATCACCGTCCAGTGGGCCAGCGTGCGCGCCTGGACGCTGCCGATTGATGCTTGCTGCAACACCTGGTTGCCGTAGGTCTCGACAGCGCGGATGGCGTCCATCTCGTAGGCCGTGGGCGGCACAATGACCTCATCCTGGTCGCGTTCGGGGAATGGGCTGCTGCTAACACGTCCGCGTGCCACGTCACCGTGTGCCGCATCATCTTGGAACCAAGTCTCCACGTCCTCCCGCCGTCGCTGGCAAACGTACGGCTCGGCCGCCGAACGAGCGACCTGTGGGGCATGGACCGGTCCCGTCACGGCTCCCACGTCCAACATCCGCAAGAGACTGGCAAAAGAGTCGGTGTACCCATTGTGGGGTGTAGCAGTCAGGAGTAACAAATGACGCACGCGGGAACTGGCAGCCAACAACTTGCCCAACTCCCAACGGTCCATACGCACCCGTTGATCCGGTCCACTCTGGTGTGGCTTGGCCACCTGGTGCGCCTCGTCAATAAGGACAATGTCCCAACGCTGCTCGAGGATCTGGTTTTTGATCGCCGGTTGCTTGGCATAGTCTACCGAGGTAATCAGGAAACGATAGTGCTCCCAGGGATTGGCGCCAGCGGGCAGTTCCCGCTCCATCTCTCGCCGGTGGCGGGCCGAGATGATACGAGCCGGAATGTGGAAAAAATAGTCCAACGCCTCACGCCATTGTTCCCGCAGGTTAGCGGGCACAATAATCAGCAGACGAGTAGCCATCTGGCGGGCCAAGAGTTCGGTGATGATCAACCCTGCCTCGATGGTCTTGCCCAACCCGACGTCATCGGCAATAAGCATCCGCACCCGAGGCATCTCCAGCGCCATCACCACGGGGACCAATTGGTAATCCTTGGGAACAACACGGCTGCGTTGGAGACTGATCAAGGGTGCAGTGCCGTGAAGCAGGCTAAGGCGGTAGGCACGCAAGAAAAGATCTTGAGCGCTAGGGTGCCCCACGATATTGGGTGACGGTGGTTCCAGACGGCCAGGTTGGATGTCCTCAAAGGGAATGTAGAACTTGGTACGCTCCGCCTCGCCGCCATCAATGGACGTGGCAATGAGGACGTTCCTCTCTTGTCCATCCACGCGCCAGAGGCGGGATCGGTTCCGGATAACAGTACCGGGCGGGAAAACTTGCATAGCACCCCCTGTGATCGTCGTTGAACGCACTGTGTGCGTGTTGCTTGTACTATACAATCGGGACATAGGCCAAGGTGCAGAATTGTCTTGCAAGTGAATGCCCCAGTTGACCTGGTCGGTTCTTTGTGCTGCACTGATTGTGGTCAGAGCAGCCACTACGCCTTGGTTACAGCCTCGGACTCTGGTAGAGTCAAGACTGGTTCTTGCATTGCTCTTCAAGTATAGCATATCCTTGTCCGAGGTGCAAAAGCATGTTGGCCCATTATGCTCAGGCAAGACCATCTCTTTCCCTTCCCCCCTCGCCCATTCCAGGGTACAATACATCGTGTAACACCAAGGAGACTCCCAATGCCCCATCCCAAGGTAAATCGCACCGCCCTATACGCCCGCACTGCCCTCAACGCACAAACCGAGGACAGCCAACCCATCGCCGCCCAACTGACCTCAATGCGCGACTTTGCAGCTCAACGAGGCTGGACCATCGTCGCCGAGTTCACAGACCCCCACACCAACGACCGCCCCACCCTTCAAGACCTCCTCGCCGCTGTCGAGGAACACACCCTTGACATCATCCTCGTCTATGCCCTCGCCACCCTCTCCGACTCGATCTTTGACACCCTCGCTATCCTGGAAACACTGGGCAAACACAACGTCGGCTTTGCTTCAGTCAAGGAACCCCAGTTCGACCTCACCACCCCCACCGGCCGTCCACCGCTCGACCTCATCGCCAATCTCGGCCAATACTATGATGATCTCCTCCATCGTCGCGCCAACAGAGCCAAACATCAACGTAGCGGCATAGGCTCATATACCCTCACCCTCCATTACGGCTATCAACACGACGGCGACCCCCAAACCCCACCCGTCATCGTGGAAAAAGAGGCCGAGGCGATCCGCCTGGCCTTTGAGCGCTACGCTGCAGGCAAAGACTCTTACCAAGACATTGCCAATCTGCTCAACGAATCCGGCTACCGCACCCGTCGGGGTCGCAACTTTGCCAAGGACACCGTCGCCAGCTTACTGCGCAATCCCTTCTATGCCGGTAAAGCTGTACAGGAGAACGACACAGCCCCAAGCCACCACAACACCATCGTCACCGAAGGACTTTGGGAAACCGCCCACCACGTCCGCGAACGCCACCACCACGCCTCGCGCACCTCCAAGCACCAGACCCATCCATACCTGCTCAACAGAATCGCCTCCTGTCACATCTGTGGTCGCAATCTGCGTGTCCAATCCACCGCCACAGCCAACTTTTACCGCGAGATGCCCGATCCCCACAATACCTGCCCCAACGGTCAGACCGGCGTGCGGGCCGAGGTACTCCACCGGCAGATTGAGGTCATCGTCAGAGAGTTACATCTTCCAGCGGGTTGGCAAGAGGAGTTGGAGCAGGCAATGGTTGAGGAAAATGTCCCCTCACTTCAGAGCCGTCGCGCCCGCCTGGTTGCCCTCCGCCGCCGTCTCAAGGAAGGATACCTCCGAGGCGATTTCAAAGAGGACGAGGACATCTACCAACGGGAACTAGCGCGGGTTCGCAGGGAGTTGGAGCAGATCCCCACCGAGGAAGATCGTTATCGCGTGCGCCAGGTTGTCCAACTCTTGGATGATCGGACTGGTGTGTGGGACAAAGCCGATGCCGCCGATTTGGGCAACCTGATTCAGTTGATGCTACGGGAGGTGCAGGTAGACGTGATCCAAGGACGGTTGTTTTTCCTCCGGCCATACGCCCCGTTCATCCCGCTCTTTCGCTCTCACCCGCTTTTGCAAGAGCGAGATGTGGGCAGATTTACCCCAGTCTGGCCGGACGAACTGACCACAGGACAGACATTGCCACCCCTCACCGCGCTGCCTGATGAAGGCAAATTGGTCAGCTCGCCCTTCCTCCCTACCTGGCCGTGGGAACCGAATCCAAAAACCCGCATCTCCAAACCCCTCGGCGCAGCTCTCAAAGCACGCCGCAAGGCCGGTTACGAGGGTGACATTGCCATCTCCGTGCCCCAACCAGGTGTGCCCCCGATTCTCCTGGACGCCCACAAGTGGCCGGATGTTTCGCTGGAAGAATCGACGCTCGCCCAAGCGTTAGAGAGGCCAGGCGGTTCGGTGATTTTCCTGGATACTCCCCTCGTCGTTCAGCGTCACTCCGCCCCTAGCGAACTGGTGCAAGTTGTCTACAGGCTGCTGGCTCCAGAGGGACACTGGCATTTTGTGGACATAGCGCCCGCCTCGATGCCCGCTCACTGGCTCTTTGCTTTCTTCCCCGAGGCGTGGGGGTACGTGGAGAGATTTTTCCGAGGGACACAAGAGTTATACACGGTACTACGCCGTACCGGGTTCCAGGTCGAACAACGGGAGCACACCTTCTACCAGCCCATCGCCCTGGGAGTAGCATTGAAGATCGCCCGGCGACGGCTCGGTTTGCTCACCGCTCTGCCCGACGAACTCTACCAGGAGGGGCTACAACGCTTGGAGAAAACACTGGGGAAACAAGGGGATGATGCACTGGTGCCCTCCGAGGTGACGGTGGTGGAGGGGATGGCGAAAAAGTGATCGAGAACCAGAAAATTTGCGCAACCCCCGTCTACAGTTCTGTTTCATTATCATCCGCCACGAACGACCGCCCCATCGCCCACCACCAAACGATCCGCCGCAAATCTACCATCGTCACGAAAAAGAGCCAGAAGCATATCAGCACCATTGCCAGCGCACCCGCCAAAGCCACAAACACGGGAATCCAAAACTCCCACGTTAATGGCAGTTGAGCGATCGTTGTGAGCA
>JAAEPW010000054.1 GCA_024232355.1 Chloroflexota bacterium
ATTGCACGAATTTTCACCCCTCGCTCTAGCCCTCGTCCCGAGGGCGGGTTGTGCGTACAAGCTGTCCTGAAAATTGCATCAAAGAGCGATTATCTCGTGCACAAGCCGCCCCCGGGATTGGGGCTTGAGCGTTTTGCACCAGAAATTAAATCAATTGTCCCTAATCTCCCGCCCGACCTTCAGGCACAATGCGCACTCGAAACGAACCAGAATTGTCATAAAGCCCGGCATCACAGTCGTTGATGCGGAGCAAAAGAAGCCCGGTAGCATCCGCCTCGAATGCCCCGCCGTTTCCGATCAAGAATACCTCACTCTCGATCCTGCCCACTCTGCCGACCAACGAACTCCTGGGAGCATCTGGCATAGGTTCACAGCATTCCGAACGGCCGCACACATAGTCCGAACCATCTCCGTCAAAAACAGTGGTGTCGGCATCGGTGATCTGCCCCGACATGTACTCGATCCAAACTTGCTGCCCCGGTTCGAGATACACGTCCGTGTCCTGCCAGCCCTGGTCGGCTGTGATTTCGACGATGTACACTGTGTTTGGCCTCTGCGTTGGTTTGGCAGTGTCAGTGGGCGCAAGGATACAGGCAAGTGTCGGGATAAATAGTAAAAGTGCGAGAAGTTTATGTCTATTCTTCAGAATATATCCTCCTCGCGGTTCTCAAGTTCAACCTTGCCCACCAACAGACGAATGCCCATCTACCCAAACCTCCCGCTCCCCCTCACCGGCCAGGGCCAGGGCCAGCTCGGCCACCGTCGGCGTTTTCATCTTGAGCGTCGTGCGGCGCTTGATCTCTTTCAATCGGTGCGCGTCGCCGTTCGCCACTAGGCTGTAGCTCGCCAGTTGGGGGAAACGCTCGCGCGCCTCGGCCAAACTGATGTTGTGCGAGATCTCTACCCCCGCCACGTCCATCCCCGGTGGGATAAAGCCCAGGGTGGTAATGATGCTGTAGACGGCCCGGTCCACGTGGGCCGGGATGCACACCCCCTCCAGGGCAGCAACCCGCTCGACGACATCCTCCACTGAAAGGGACGTGGACGTGGACAACAGCCGGTCCAGGTAACCGGCCGGGTCGCCGTCGGCATCGAGCAGCAGTTGCTCTCCAAAGGTCATCTCGTCGTTCTTGAGCGGGGGCAAGCTGACATAGACTTGCTCCTGCCAGGCCGCCGCTTGCTCCAACGTGTCGAACAGCGCCAGCATGTGCACCTCTTCACGGGTTTGGACCTCTATCCCCGGAAAGACCGTGATGCCCGTGCCCCGCGCGGCGTTGACCACCGACGCGGCGTTCTCTGCCGAGTTGTGATCGGTGATGGCAATAATATGCAGCCCCAGCTCCTGCGCCTGCTCCACGATAAACTCGGGCAGCATCTCTAATTCGGCACAGGGCGAGAGACAGGTGTGAATGTGCAGGTCGGCCAGAAAGAATGGCATGGCCTTGAGAAACCTGGTTTTTGTCGCTATGGGATCGTTCAAAAATAACTTGGTACTTTTCAACTCATTTCCTACGTAAAAATGCTTAAAAAGTACGACGTTGTTTCTGAATAACGCCTATGCTTGCTCAAAAACCAGGCTTCTTTTTATTTTACGATGCGTCCTGCAAGGACTTCCAGACCAGTTCCGTCAGGTCCATCGCTCGCGTGCGGACCCTAGTCTTGCGCGCGGCCTCTTGCAGCGTGCGCTTGCACTGCTGACAAGACGACAAAACGAACTTGGCACCGGTATCCTTCACCTGAGCCATCCGCTGCGCCGCGACGCCCGCGGTTACTTCCTTGTCGGCTACCTCGACGTCACCGCCGCCACCGCAGCAGAGAGCGTTCTCGCCGCAAGCCGACATCTCGCGCAGTTCCAGCCCCGGGATCAAGCTCATCAACTCGCGCGGCGCCTCGTAGACACCGCTCTTTCGCCCCAGGTCGCACGGATCGTGGTAGGTGACCACATCCTCGAACGCGCCCAGAGTCATTCCGTTCCCCGCCAATAGTTCGGCCAGGAATTCGCTGGCGTGCTGCATCTTAAAGCCAGAGACGTCAGCGTACTCGGGGTAGAGGTGGTCCCAGGCATAGTAGCAGGATGGGCAGGTAAAGACGATCTTTTTGGCCCCCACCGCCCGCGCCTGCTTGACGTTGAAGCGGGCGATCTCGGCCACGCGACTACCCTGTCCCGCGATATGGAGCGGGTATCCACAGCACCACTCGTCCTCTCCCAGCGTGGTGAATTCGACCTCGGCGCGCTCCATCGTCTGCACCAGTGATTGTGGAATCGAGTAGGTGCGGGGGTAAAAGGAGCTGACGCAGCCGATGAAATAGAGCACCTCGGCCTGCTTGCGGCGCGGTTCCACGCCCAGCGGCACCCGTTCCAGGTTCTGGCTCCAAATCTGGCGGTTGGCATTGTCCTCGCCCGAGATGTTATAGCTGTTGACGATGGTATTGCCAAACACCTTCATTCCCTCGGGGACGTTGACGTCTTTGTCTGTGGAGTATTCTTTCAGGGCGATCATCGATTCCATCAGGTCGATGCCCCGGGGGCAGCGCACCTGGCAGGCCTTACACGTCGTGCAAAGCCAAAAGGTGCGGCTGTTCAATACTTGATCCCGCATCCCCAGCGCGACCATACGCCACAGACGGCGAGGTGATAGGTCCATCGCGTAGGCCGTGGGGCAGGTGGCCGAACACGTGCCGCACTGGATGCAGCCCCGCAGGTCTTCTAGCGGGTCAACGGCTTTGAGAAAAGAGTGGTCAAGTTTTGTGTTGGCAAGATCGAAAGACTCGGTCATAGAGATTGCCTCCTTAATTCTGTCTCTCCTTCAATGATAAATTCCTGTAACCAATTCCGAACCGCTGAATGCGTCAGCGGTATATCCCCTAATTCGGCTCGAATGTCCGCTGTGTGGAATTCGAATGTTTCTTCGCCTATCCTGTGGACATAATGCAGATCGCACGACCCCGACAGGATAAAGGCCAACAGCGTCCCCTCAATGTCCCCCAAAGGTGCGCGGTCGATATGGCTGTGTTGAAAGGTCGCCCGCAGTGTCGTCCCTTGTCCCGGTTGCGATGTGACAGTCAACTCTCCAATGCAACGCTCTGCCGCCGCCTTGAACAACGGTATGCCCAACCCAACGTGTCGCGTGGTGCGCGTGGTAAAGAACGGGTCATAGATGTTGTTCAATTGTTCCTCATTCATCCCACGGCCATTATCATGAACGGCGACGGTCAACTGGTCGGTCACCAAATCCTCTTTGATGACCAGATCGACACAGGTCGCGCCCGCCGCCAGTGTGTTCTCCAAGACGTCTAGGATGTGCAAACTCAACTCGCGCATATAATTCTGTTGTTAACTGCCAAGTAGGGTGGTTTTGCTAACTGCCACAGGTCTGATGACAAATCCAACCTACCTGCCTGAAATAGCTACGCCCTATCGTCATCCACGCCTCGTACGCCCAGTTCGAACAATCTGCTGACTACCGTGTACGTCGTGAGATCCGTCGTCAGGATCGGAATACCCTCTTCCTCTGCCTTTTGGGTCGTCACGGCGTCGGGCTTGGCACCTTCGGTGATAATGATGCCGGCGGCATCGGTCAGGCTCGCCACGGCCACAATGTTGGCGTGGGCTTGCAGGGTTACCCAGATGCTGCCTTCTTGCACCTTGGCCATTGCACAGCTCAACATGTCGGTGGCGTAACCACTGGTGACCTCTTTGCCCAGTTGTCCCCGAGCTGCCCATACTTTTAACTCGAGTTGACGACAGAGTTCTTCTAGTTTCATTTTGTATTTTCCTCTCATGCCCCCAGACTGTCGCTAAACAAATGATCTTGTTGTAAATAGATTACGATCTCCAACTTTGTATAGCTGCTATGAGGAGATTCCAACCGCATCTCGTCGGCACACTTGCGGATATTTGTCAGCCCCATACCGGCGCCAAAACCCATTTCCCGGATTCCTTCGGAGGCAGTCGAGAAACCGGGGCGCGTAGCCAGCTCAATATCCGGAATACCCGGTCCTTGATCTGTCGTTTTGATGGTGATTTTGTCGGGTTGAACTTGTACCTCCAACAAACCTCCACGTTCGTCCGCGTGGATGATGACGTTCATCTCGGCTTCATAAGTCGCGATCGCCGCCCGCCGGACAATCTGGGAGGGGACTCCCAGGCGACTCAGGGCGCGCTTGATCTTTCTGGAGGCTGCGCCCGCGTGATCGAAATCTCGGGTTGCCAGATCATAGTTGAGTGAGATACTGGTACGGTCGGAGACAATATCCTCAAAAATGTGACTGGCCCGGTAGCGACGGATTTCGCCCTCGTGATACTCGACTTCGAGTTTTTTTAGTAACCCTCGTGTGACATCGCTCTGAGTGAGGATCCCTACCAGTTGCCCCTTTTTGTCAATGACGGGAAAACGGCCAAAACCAAAACGAGTGAAATAATCTACAGACAGAACAAGTGGGTCATTGATGTTCAGAACTGTGGGAGTTGGAGTCATCTTGTCTCCCACCCGAGCCCCCATCTCCCCTTTTGCTAGGGCTTTGATCAAATCCTCAATACTGATGATGCCTACCAGGACACCATCCTCGACAACTGGAACTCCCGAGATGTGGCGACTCAGCAATATCTCCCTGATCTCGGGCATCAAAGCCTGCGGCGTGACTGTGACGACTTTTTTGGTCATCACATCCGAGACCTCCAGTTCATAGACCAATTCCTGGAGCCTAGTGATCTGGGACGTCGAGTTTGTTAGATTGTTTTGTGCGTCCACGAACCCATCAGGATTCCTCTTGTGTCGCGCAATTAGGATGTATCCACACTCTTCAAGCCAGCCTGGTAAAGGCGGCCACACGTCTCGAACATAGAATAAGAGGTAGTTATGAGGGGTATGTTCTCTTCTTCTGCCAAGACGATTACTTTTGGAGATGGATGCTTGCCGCGGACGAAAATAACTCCCGCGATGTCGGCCATATCTGCCGTGTTTACTACCTGGGGATTGCACAGTCCCGTGACCAACACAGACTTGGGTCCGGCGAAAGCCAGAACGTCGCTCATCAGATCCGCCGCACAGATATGGGTTATGTCTATGGTCAGATTGGCATTCTTGGTGACCAGTTCCCCTTCTATAATTGAGATTATCTCGCGGAATTTCATAAACTATTCACTCGCCCAGCACGTTGGATGTATGTCGGGAAAAGCCCGACACCACCCCCTAACCCATACAGTATACACACTAACTGTGTGTTGCCAAGGGCTAGATGTCACGTTTGTGTCTGCTATCCATCACAAATCCAACATCTATTGGGGAATTCGAACACAAAGGACGTCTTGCCAAGTTCATAGTGGGTGAGGGGAAAAATCAGACACAAATGGCTCGTGCTCACCACTGGCATAGGAGTATGAGCCACCCGTCAGCACAGATCACGCCGCTTGATTAGGGCTAGGGATAAAACAACTTGCCCATTTGCAAAGCCAATATATCTTTCCAAATGAGCAAGCTATTAAATTTCGATTCTCAAGGCCCGTTCAAAAATGACTTGGCATTCAACATGCACTTTTCGAGTAAAATCACAAAGAAAAGCACAATGCTATTTCTGAACAACGTCTTAGCCCAGAATGTCCTTGAACTTTTCGGCCTCTCCCTCGATAAAGCCCTTTAGTTTTGGAGAATCGGCTTTCATCAAGTTGTCCAACTCGGATGGGTTGGCCATCTCGATCTTGACCAGCCAGCCCTCATCGTAAGAGGACTCGTTGACCAAAGTAGGCTCCCACTCCAGTTCCTCATTTACCTCGGCGACTTTGCCGCCAACCAGGGCCGCAATGCGTCCCACCCATTTGCCCGATTCCATAGACATAAAGGTTTGTCCCTGCTCTACGTCTCGCCCTGTGCGGGGAACTTCGACAAAGACGATTTCTTGAGCAATTGCCTGACCAAACACAGTCAGGCCCTGGGTAACGGTGTTCCCATCCACTTTGATCCATCCATGAAGTTCATCGTAATATAGGTCGTCGGGATAGTCGTAGCTACTGATCTGCATTGTTACACCTCCGTATTAGTTTAGTGATCCACTGCAAGTTTTTCTTGCTCGCCGTCGAGACAGCGAGGAAAACAAAGAACACCGTTGTATTGCACAACGGTGTTCTCTAGTTACATCACAGCATCTTTGGTCGAGAAACCAAATGCTCAGGCGGCACGTTCGACCTGGTTCAACTGTTGTACCAAGCGTGACTTGCGCCGGGCGGCATTGTTCTTGTGGATAATGCCCTTTTGGGCAGCCTTGTCTAAGGCGATGACCGCCGCATTCACGGCCTGACGTGCTTCATCGATTTGCCCTGCATTTATCAAGTGCCGAGCTTTTTTGACAGCGGTACGCGCCCGCCCACGAAAGATCCGGTTACGCAGTCGCCTGCGATCTGCACTGCGGAGACGCTTAATTGCCGATTTTGAGTTAGCCAATACCTAATTCCTCCATATCTTATTACACTGGATGGCATTGTACAACAATTTGGCCGATTTGTAAAGCCTGACAGCCTGACTATAATATAGCGGAGAGTATTGTGTATGCTTGGGGATTGTTCAAAAATAACTTTGTACTTTTCAACTCGTTTCTTCTGTACAAATGCTTGGAAAGTGCGACGTTGTTTCCAAACAACGCCTTATCATTTGTTTGACAAGAGAGAGGCAATGACCAAACAATCAATCATTCACGTGTGCGGCCTTGTGACGCTGCTCACAGTCTTGCTAACATCCTGCGGCCCAGCCGATCCGACGCGCATCTCCACAGGAGAGTATGCGCGAGTGGCCTTTGTCGTGGACGGCGATACGGTCGAACTGACCGATGGGCGGCGAGTACGCTACATTGGCGTTAACACACCCGAAACTGGACAACCCTATGCCGCTAATGCCAAATCCCTGAACGAGGCGTTGGTCACGGGGCAAGAGGTGTGGTTAGAGATCGATACCCAGGAAAGCGACGTGCATGGCCGCTTGCTGGCATACATCTGGATTGGCGATGTGTTCGTGAACCTGGAATTGGTGCGCCAGGGATACGCGAACGCTTACACGGTGCCACCCAACGTGCGTCACACAGATGCTTTTGCGCTGGCAGAGCAAGCGGCGCGAGATGCGGCACTCGGTATGTGGACGTTGGCAGATGCGCCGGTGCGTATCACAACCTTGCAGTACGATGGCCCCGGCAGCGATCGAATCGCACCGAACGGTGAGTGGGTCGAACTGACCAACGTAGGAAATACGCCTGTGGATATGAGTGGGTACACGTTACAAGACACCGGGCTGCATCGATACACCTTTGGACCAGTCGTACTGTCGCCCGGCGCGACGGTGCGCGTCTATAGCGGGCGCGGCACTGATACGACAACCGAACTCTACTGGGGACTGGCAAACGAGGAGATATGGTATAGCACTGGCAATACTGCCTACCTGCGTGACGCCACAGGAACGTTCATAGATCAGGCATCCTGCACTCCTTGACAGTCACCAGCAGTATGCTATTATAAAATCGGCATCCAAGTCGGCCAGGCGATCGCATCCCAGTATGGGGTGAGGAAAGTCCGGGCTCCACAGGGCACAGTGCTGGATAACGTCCAGGCGGGAGCATATCTGTCTGATGCACCGCATCAAGCAGACGCGTTACCCGGCGGAAAAGGGCCACAGAAAAGCAGACCGCCAGGTTGGTTCGCCGACCTGGTAAGGGTGAAAAGGTGGTGTAAGAGACCACCGGCGCTCGTGGCGACACGGGCGGCCAGGTAACCCCCACTGGGAGCAAGGCCAAGCAGGAGCAAGGGACGGCCCGTCCCGTTCGAGCTTCGGGTAGGCCGCTAGAGGCGGCGGGCAACCGCCGTCCCAGATAGATGATCGCCGCCCCGGTCCATGATCGGGGAGACAGGACCCGGCTTATCGGCTGGCTTGGGTGCCAATTGGGGTTTTCGTTCAAAATGGCTGGTAAAACCGCCTACTCTGTGATGATGAACTGGGCGATGCCCTGCAACCGCTGCTCGATGAAAACCTGCATCTCGTATCTGCCTGCCTCGTACCCCCCTGGCGGCTTGTAGTAGAGATAGGTTCCTCCATCTGCTCCCCATTCCCACAACTGTGTGGTACTATCCAGCAACTCTCTCTCACGGTAGATGACAAAGGTCCAGGCCACACCGTTGGCCATACCATCGTAGGCGATGAATAGATACACGCGGTGATCGCCAGGAGGGAACTCGTCGCCTGGGTCCACAGGGCTACCAGCTTGATCCCGCTCGGCGGCCAGGGTAACGATGGTGATATGTGCATCCGCTCCGGCTGGCACAGCAGCGGGCAGGGGCGTCAATGCTAATTCGGGCGGTGGAACAGCAGAGGTTGGTGTGGGAATAAAAGGCGCGGTCGCCGTGGGGCGGCGCGTGGGTGTGGTAGTGGGCGTGCGCGTGGGGCGCAATGTGGGCTTGATAATCGATGTCGCGATAGGAGAAGGAGGGACATCCTCGGGCGTTGACTCTTGAGAGAAAGGCCAGATCATCGCTAGACGCGGCGGCACGACCAACAAGTCGATGCCCAAAATCAGCAACACCAGAACAATCAACATCCAACGTTTGGCTTGCTTGAGGGCATCGGCTCGCATCGCATAATATGGTGCCTGCCGTGACTTGACGAGTTGTAAGATAACCGCCGCCGTCGGGATAAGGGCAGCGAGCAATATTGCGTGAGCGATCCAGCGTAACCAGATCAACATGAAAGGAATCCTTCCTCGTGATTAACGGTTAGCATCATACAGTTAGATGCTGGCTTCAAAGTCTTGAACATCACTCCGTGGATAAAGAGACCACAGGTTGAGGCCTCCACCGGCGATATCTCCACAGTGCACGCACGGTGGGCAGTCCGTCTAGTGGTGAAAGTTTCTTGTTCTCGTAGCGGGCTGTGTAACTGATCGGCAGCTCGCAAATCGCGTGCCCTGCTCGCAGCAACTTGGACGTGATCTCGGCCTCCAGATCAAAGCCACGACACTCTAAATCGAGGCTCTGTGCAATTTCGCTCCGCATCATTTTGTAGCACGTTTCCATATCTTTTAGGTTCTGACCATACATCAGGTTGGTGACCCAGGTGACAAATCCGTTTCCCCACCGCATGAGCCACTTTTGACTTGTCAAAGAGCGCACGCCATAAACCACGTCGGCTTGACCTTTACTGATGGGGACGATGAGTCGAACCAAGTCATGGGGGTCGTATTCGAGATCGGCATCCTGAATGACAATCACATCGCCAGTAACAGCTTCAAGTCCGGTCCTGACAGCAGCGCCTTTCCCCTGATTACTTGGATGGTGGATGACCTTGACACGTGAGGATGCCAATTTATCCACGATCTCGGATGTACCATCAAAAGAGCCATCGTCCACCAGCACGATCTCTTGGTCGAGTGGCACAGTCAGCACACGTTCCACGATTTCGGCAATCGTTTGGACTTCATTATGGGCGGGCATTAGGATTGAGAGCTTCACAAAACCTCCAGGATCATAATTGCTCATCACCTATAGATGTTCTTTGACGGCCAAGGCCACGGTGCGCGGAATTCCGGGAACAGCGGCCAATTGTTCGACGCTGGCCATCCGGATCGCATCGAGAGAGCCAAACGCTTTAAGCAGCGTCTTGCGTCGCGACGGTCCCACGCCGGGGATGCTATCCAATTGCGACGCGACCCCTGCCTTGCGCCGCCGTGTGCGGTGGTGCGTGATGGCAAAGCGGTGTGCCTCGTCTCGTACGCGCTGCACGAGAAAAAGCCCCTGAGAGCGGCGAGGGAGCAAAATGGACCTGGCTCGCCCCGGTATGAATAATTCCTCCCGCTGCTTGGCCAGGCCCGCCACCGGCACCTTGTCGGACAGATCAAACTCGTTCAACACCTCAACTATTACACTCAACTGCCCCTTGCCGCCATCCACGATGATCAGGTCGGGCAGCTTGGCCCACCCCTTGACGTCCCGGCTGCTACCCCCTCCGGGAGTGGAATCCGACGTCGCCATCTGCCAGCGGCGGAAACGGCGCTGCAAGACCTCGCGCATACTGGCGTAATCATCCTGGCCCTGCACGCTGCGTATGACAAAGCGCCGGTATGCGGATTTGCGCGGCACGGCGTGTACAAAAACGACCATACTGCCGACAACCTCCGTGCCCTGCGTTGTCGAGATGTCGTAGCATTCAATACGCACGGGAGGTGTATCAAGTTTCAGCGCTTTCTGAAGCTCGGTGAGCGCCTGCTCGTGCTTGTGGGCATCGGCCTGCCATTGGGTACGCAGGGCGGCCAGTGTCTCGGTGGCATTTTCGGCCGCCATCGCCACTAATTCGCGCTTTTTGCCCCGACGAGGGACGTGCAGCGTCACTTTGGCCCCGCGCTTTCTTTTCAACCACTGCTCAATGATCAGCGCTTCCTCGATCCGCTCCGGCAGCAGCACTTCGGGCGGGACGTACGCGGCTTCCTCGTAGAACTGCTTGAGGAAAGCGGCCATCACCTCCCGTTCATCCTCGTCTTGGGCTCCCTCCATCACAAAATACTCCCGCCCCAAGAGCTTGCCCCCGCGAATAAAAAAGACCTGCACGCAAGCGTCGTTCTCTTTGCGAGCAAAGGCGACTACGTCCTGATCGGCACCGGCTGACGAAACGATCTTTTGCCGCTCGACGACGGATTGCACAGCTTGCAATTGATCACGCAGAGAAGCGGCCAGTTCAAAGTCCAGTTTGTCGGACGCTGTCTGCATCCGTGTCTCCAAATCAACGATCACTTCTTCGCTGCGCCCTTCGAGAAAACGGGCCAAGCGCTTGATCATCGCCCGGTATTCTTCCTGCGTCACCGCGCCGATGCATGGCCCCAGGCAGAGTTTGATGTCGTAATATAGACAGGCACGCTCATCCTCGCCGCTGATCTCCCGGTTGCAGGTCAGGTGTGGAAACGACTTGCGCAGTAGATCGAGCGTCTGATGAACCGCGGATGAAGACGTAAAAGGGCCAAAGTAACGATTGCCGTCTTGCTCCATCCGTCGAGTGATGCGCACCTTGGGAAACGGATCGGCCCACGTGATTTGAATGTACGGATAGCGTTTGTCATCTTTGAGGCGCACGTTGTATCGGGGGCGATGTTGCTTGATCAGATTCGCCTCTAGGATCAGCGCCTCAAGTTCCGAGTCGGTGACGATAAATTCCAGGTCAGTAATATCGGACGCGATGGCGCGCACCTTGGGCTCCTCCCAAGACGAGGGCTGGAAATAGGTGCGAACTCGGCTGCGCAGGTCTATCGCCTTGCCCACATAGATGACGGTGCCATCTACGTCGCGCATCAAGTAGACGCCCGGTTTGCGGGGCAGTGTGTCTACTTGGTTCCGAATGTGCTCAGAGACTTTCACTTGCCATCAATCCGCGTCTGAATAAGTCCACATCCGATTAATAAAGAAATTCCAGAACATTGCAAGACCTACAGCGAGGGCCCAGGCAACATAATATCCCAAGTTGGTAGCGGTTTCCGACTCGATAGAAAGGACACGTTCAACCAGTTGTCCAAAGGGCACTTTTGTAAAAGCAATGGTAGGCACTCGAATGATGACGGCCAGAATGTTGATGAAAAAGAACTGAACGAATTGCTTCAAGATAGGTTTGGAACGCGAGTCGGGATAGGTCCAGTATCGGTTCCAGATAAAGTTACTCACAATAGCCGTCGCCAGTGCGATAACACTGGCAACTTCGGGTGAGAGACCAAATACCTTCATCATTGTGCGGTAGACTCCAAAGTCGACCACCGCGCCGATGAGACCGACGACGGAGAACTTGAAAAAGCGAATTAATTCTTTTTGGTTGGTACGAGCAAACGTAGTAAATTTAGCGATCATATTCTATCCGTTATTGTCTTCGCACCGTCTGCGGTTCGCACTGTCTGCGGTTCGCATTCTCTGAACGATAAAGGCCAGGATGCCCAGCCAAACGCCGACGTGCAGATGAACATTGTTGACGTAGAGATTATCAAATAAATGGTGGACGCTGAGATGCGTCCAGGTGCCCAAAAGGCCAATGGCGATCCCGCGCAAGAGCCCCTCGGCACGGCGTGTGACCTGCCAGGTCTGCCAAAAGACCGCAGCCCACAGAAACACGTAGGCGGCCAGGCCAAAAAGGCCGGTCTCGGCTGCCATGTTCAAGTAATAATTGTGCGCGTGGCCCAACGCGATGGGCCAATTGATGAGCGCAAAGCGAGCATAGGCTGGTTCGTAACAGCCAATGCCGACACCAGTCCACAGATCGTGACGCAGCATCTCTAACGCCGCCTGCCAGTGGGCCATCCGTTCGATGACGGCGTAATTGGCGTCGTTGATGCCCACCCCACGCACGTCTTCAAAGCTCACATACTGCGCAAAATCGGTCAGACGCGCCATGATGGAGGTGGGCAGCAGGCCGGTCGTGTACAGGCCCAAGCCGCCAACGATCAGCACGGCGACCAGCAATATCCCCCAATGCGTCTTGCGCGGCAGCGCGATGGCCATCACCAACGCCGCTGCCCCAAAGCCCATCCACGCGCCCCGGCTCCAGGACATTGCCAGGGCCGCTGCCAGGGCAACGACGGTGATGAGCAAAGCAATATGATAAGGTGACGCCGCTTCTCTTATATTAACAAGCTGACGTTTCCCCTTGTCCCAGAGAGTGTCGAATGCTCCAATTGTCACGCCAACCGCCAGCACCAAGGTCATCCCGATGTATCCCGCATAAGGATTCGGCTGTTCAAAGGTACCATACGCGCGGTAAAAGTCGCCGCCGAGGATGCCAAAGTGATCCGGGCCATCGCCGCGCAGCCCAAACTGCCAGATACCTACACCGGCTTGGAACAGTCCGGTCACGAGCAACGCGCCCAGCAGCCAGGGTAGACGTTGGCGCGTCAGCGTTTGGCTGACAAAAAGAAAGAGCAGCAGAATCTGTACCCATTTGATCAGTTCAGGCACGCCGTAAACGGGCAGTTCGACCGCATCCCACAGAGACAACAACGCCGCGCCGCAAAAGATCGCCAACGGCAAGAGCAACGGTGGATGCGGGATGACCAAATTTCGGCGAGCCAGCCCCCGCGCCAGCCAAACCGCCAACGTCAGTGCGACGAAAACCTGCGCGATCTGGGCGGGTATTTGCGGCACCTCGGCGCTCAGGTATGCGCGCAACGGCCCGAGAAAGAGCGCGGCGGTCAATCCCGCCAGAGGCTCGATCACCGTCGCCACACCAACGACGACTAGCACGACAAAGAGCACGCCCCCCAAGGGTGTGAGCTGAACCAGCATCAAGCCAGCGAAAAGGGCCGCCATCAGCCCCATAAGCGTGACCAGCGGGCCGTTCCAGGCCAGCGCACGGTTCAGTACTCTACCCATTCCACCAATTCCAGATGATCATCATACACAAACTTGGCCTGAAAGCATCCATCATCCATCGTCAGGACTCGTGGAGCAAAGACGGCATCAGCCTGTGGGGTGGGCAAAGTGGTGAAATACTCTTCTATAGAAACCCAAGCCAAACTGCCCTCTCGCAGGTCAGCCTGTAACGTGCCTTGAAAACGGCTGGTCACAAAGATAAACTGGAGCCACTGCCAATCTGGAGACGAAGAAACCTGCGTGCAAAGGCCGCGCAATCGGATGTCCTGAACCTCCAGGCCGGTTTCTTCCAGCATCTCGCGCCGGGCGGTGTCATGAGGTGACTCTGTCAATTCGATCTTGCCGCCAGGCGCGGTCCACAGCCCCAAGTTGGGCTCTTTATGACGGTGCATCAGCAGCACCTTTTCATCGCAGAGAGCGTACACCAATACGGCGGGAATGTATCCCGTCATGCCAGCCCCAGCTTCTCCCGAAAATATGTGATTGTCTGCGCCAGCCCTTCTTCTAGGGGGACCACAGGTTCCCACTCCAGTACACGCCGTGCCTTGGTGATGTCGGGGCAGCGTACCTTGGGGTCATCCTTAGTCCGTTCGTCGGTAGGCGTGACAAACTCTATCGGCACATCGCAGCCCGACACTTTTATCACCAGATGAGCAAAATCAATAATGCTCTTTTCGTCTGGATTGCCCATATTGACTGGAGTGGCCTCATCGGAATGGAGCAGACGCACCATGCCATCCACCATATCCGACACGTAACAAAAACCGCGCGTACGAGAGCCATCATCGTAGACGGTGAGCGGCTCACTGCGCAACGCCTGGCAGACGAAATTTGGCACCACGCGCCCGTCGTCCGCCCGCATCCGAGGGCCATAGGTGTTGAATATCCTGACAATGTGCGTATCCACGCCGTGGTACTTGTGATAAGCCATCACCAGCGCCTCGGCAAAGCGCTTGCTCTCGTCGTAGACGCCGCGTGGGCCAACGGGGTTGACGTTTCCCCAGTAATCCTCGTGCTGCGGGTGTACCAACGGATCGCCATAGACCTCAGACGTAGAGGCCAGCAGGAAACGCGCTTTCTTTTCCATCGCCAGGCCCAGCGCCTTGTGCGTGCCCAGCGCGCCCACTTTGAGGGTCTGGATAGGCAGATTCAGATAATCTACCGGGCTGGGCAAGCTGGCCAGGTGAAACACCGCGTCGAGGGGACCTTCGACAAAGATATAGTGGGTCACGTCGTGCCGGATAAAGTGAAAGCGCTCGCGCCCGGCTAGGTGTGCAATGTTGTCCACACTGCCAGTGCTGAGATTGTCCATTGCAATGACCTCGTGGCCATCGGCCAGCAACTTGTCGCAAAGATGAGAACCGATGAAACCGGCTCCTCCGGTGATGAGAATACGCATTCGTTCCTCCTTGACATATTGAGGTTTGGGATCGAGGGGATTATACCGCAGGGTGCCGAAATTACCAGTGGACGCCGATTCGGGCGGCTGGTGAACTGGCGATTTTCTGGTATAATGCGGCACTTGTTTGTGTGAAATAGGGCGTTCAGCCATCGCACGTCGGTTGAGCGCTTTTTGTGTGGCTGGCAGCCTGTTGGAGAGATGTAGTTTAGCCCCTTGTGGGCGGCTGCTGACAGAAGGAAAGTGAGATATGAGTAAGAAAAAAGAAGCACCTATCAGCAACGTACGGATTATGGGCATTTTTGCCCACGTGGACGCCGGAAAAACGACCACGTCGGAAGCAATTTTATATTACACGGGGCGTATCCATCGCCAGGGCAATATCGACGATGGGAATACGCAACTCGATTGGATGGAGCAGGAACGGGAGCGGGGCATCACGATCATGTCGGCAGCGACCGCTTGCCACTGGAAGGGCCACCGCATCAACTTGATCGACACACCCGGACACGTCGACTTTACGGCCGAGGTTGTGCGCTCTATTCGGGTCATTGACGGCGGAGTGCTCGTGCTGTGCGCCGTGGGCGGCGTGGAGCCGCAGACTGAGGCGGTCTGGATGCATGCCAACCGCGAGAACCTGTCGCGCGTCATTTTTATCAACAAGCTCGACCGGCTAGGCGCCGACTTTGACCGCGTGCTGGACGAGGTTCACGAACGGCTCACACCAAACGCCATGCCGCTGCAACTTCCTATGGGTCTCGAAGGCGATTTCACGGGCGTTGTGGACCTCATCAATCAGCAAGCACTGATCTGGCACGACGGGGCAGATGATCCATCGGTAGAGCCTATTCCGTCAGAGATGCAGTCTCAGGTCACAGCGGAGAGAGAGCGGCTACTGGATGCGATCTGCGAGACGGACGACGCATTGCTGGAACAGCGTTTGGAAGGGATTGAGCCAGACGTGGCGGCCCTAAATGCCGCGCTGCGCCAGGCCACTATCACTGGCAAATTGGTACCCGTGTTGTGCGGCGCTTCACGCAAGCGGCTGGGCGTTCAACCCTTGATCGATGCTATTGTCGATTATCTGCCAGCGCCGGTAGACCTGCCGCCTGTGCTGGGTAATATCCCAGGTGATTTGGAAGAAGTCACCGAGCGCCCCGATCACATCGATGCTCCCCTGTGCGCCGCGGCCTTTAAAATCGTCACCGACCCGCACGTGGGGCATCTGACCTGGGTGCGCGTTTTTTCCGGTCGCCTCAAGATTGGGGAGACGGTCTACAACGCACGGGCCGACGTGAAGGAGCGGGTTGGACGTATTTACCGTATGCACGGCAACCGGCGCGAACAGGTGGATCATATGCAGGCCAGCGACGTGGTTGCATTGGTGGGCGTCAAGTCGGCCATCACTGGCGACACGCTCTGCGACCCAAAGCACCCGATCACGCTAGAGACGTTCAAGTTCCCCGATCCGGTCATCGCAGTGGCACTGACGGCGTCCTCCAACGATGAGCAGGAAAAACTGCGCCAGGCCGTCAGACGGCTGTGCGACGAGGACCCCACGCTGATCAGCCACTTTGACTCTGAAACGGGCGAGGAAACATTGTCCGGTATGGGCGAACTCCACCTGGAAATCACCGTCGACCGGCTGCGGAGCGAGTTCGGTCTTGTGCCGCAGGTGAGCCCTCCGCAGGTCTCTTATCGCGAAGCGGTGCGTCAAGCCGTCGAGGTAACCGGCACCTACAAAAAGCAAAGCGGCGGCCATGGTCACTTTGCCGAGGTCATCTTGCGTGTCGAACCACGAGAGAACGAGGAGGGTATCACCTTTGAGGACCAAGCACCTCCCTCGGAATTCCCCCGTGAGTTTGTCCGTCCGACAGAATTGGGCGTGCGCGGTGCACTGGAAAAAGGCATCATCGCTGGTTTCCCGGTCACCGATGTGCACGTGACGTTACTGGGCGGCAGGTTCCACGAGGTGGACTCGGCAGCGATGGACTTTCAGATCGCCGGTTCGATGGCCGTACGGCAGGCAGTGCGTCGTGCCAAGCCTGCTCTACTAGAGCCGATCATGCACGCCGACATCAACGTCGGCGAAGATCACATGGGGACGGTCGTGGCAGACATTGGGCGGCGGCGGGGAAGTGTAAGCGGAATGCACGTGCGCGGAAATATGCGCAACGTGGATGGCGAGGTGCCGCTATCCGAGGCGCGGGGCTATGCGACCGATCTGCGCAGTCTCACCCAGGGGCGGGGCACCTTTACGCTGAATTTCCGCCGCTACGACCTGGTGCCAGACGGTATCGCCGAAAAGATCATCAAACAGCGCCGCGAAGATGGCAAGATACCCGAACGGTAACCAATACTTTATCGTTGCGCCACCGTAAAACAGGCGATACTGGGTTAGGAAACAATCCAGCCCCGGCTTTTTCAGGCCGGGGCTTTTCACAACCCTAGAGTTGGCGCCAACTCTGTCCGTTTGCGTCAGACCGGTTCGATCAAGGCAGCAATGGGGTCAGGAATATCGTCCGAGTCTAGATACGTGCGCACCTCTTCACGAGCCGCCTCGAATCGACGGATGAGTTCCTTATCAGAACCTTTGAAACCTGCGACAGAACGGCAGGCACACGTGCAGCAGCCCAGCGACGCCCGGTAACTGTCCAGATCGCAGGTGAGGCAACTGCCCAATTTGATCATCATCAACGAGAAACCCAACACATCCTCATGACCATCGGGGAGTGCGGCGATATGATCGATCAAATATCTCCATGCTTTTGTGCGCAGATCGCGCAGTTGTGGGATACAACGGGATGGGAAAAGAATTTCACTGTCTGGGTACATTATTTGCTCTAGTCCTTTTGAGACATCAATGATGACTTGTTTAGCACACGTGGTGTAATAATAACACAAAAGCAGTCCAATTTCAAGGATTTTTAATCATTTGGGTGTGTTTCAAACGAGTTGGGGACCCTCCCGCAGGTTGGACATAAAATTGCTTCATGCATAAATTTACTCTGGAAAACAAGTATTTTGGCATCGAAAACGGTAACCTGCGGGAGGGTTGTTTTCTTCTCCAACTGAAATGAAACACACCCTAATCATTTTGTCAATGTTTCGAGGGTTTGCACCAGTATATTGATCCCTCGACGAAACTCTCTGACGTCAATATGTTCGTCCGGCGTGTGATCCAAGGATGAATCGCCCGGCCCGTAGGCCACGATAGGGCATCCCCACACTGGTCCAACCACGTTCATATCCGAGGTTCCCGTCTTTAGTTTAAAGCGTGGTCGCCCTCCTTCAGCACGGATGGCTCGCAGCAAAGCCCGTACCGGCGGCGTGTTCTTTTCTGACTGGATGGGTAGATTGCGGTCCGGGAATGACAACTTGGCCCCATTGCACCATGTCAACATTTTCTGCTCCAGGTCCACGGTATCAAGCCCCGGCGGTATCCGCACTATGATGTTCATCTCGGCACCGTCGTCCAGCCCATCGCTAAAGGTGCGGAAATCCCGCAGTGCGGGGTCCAGCGTGTTAAAATGGCTTGACCGGTCCTCATTGTATCCTTGAGAAAAAGCCATCAATTGGTTCCAAAAGTCCACGGCCTTTTCTGCCGGGCCGGGTATCTCACCGGCGCTGTGTCCTCCCGGCTGCACCCGACGGTAGTCGACCGCCAGCATCCCCTTGTAGCCCAGCGTGATCCCTTCCCATCCGCTAGGCTCGCCAATGATGGCGCAGTATGGTGATGGCATCGTGCGCGCCAGGTGACGCGCCCCACGCCCGCACGATTCCTCCTCCACTGCTCCGATCACCACCAGTCGGGCATCGTTCAGCCGGGGAGCCACCTGCGCCGCCGCCATCACAAATGTCGCCAACGGCCCCTTGGCGTCCACCGCCCCCCGCCCGTACAGCCGGTCTCCGCGCCGTCGCACGGGAATAAAGCCGGGGACTGTGTCCATGTGCCCCAACAGCACGATCTCTCGTTCGGCCTCTGGATTTCCCACGATGCCTACAGTGTTGCCTACCTCGTCTCGATGTGCGCGGAAACTCAAATCCGTCATCTGCTGGACCAGGTACTCGCCCACCGCATCCTCTTTACCGGACGGACTGGGTATAGAGACAAGTTTTTCTAGAAAGGTAATTGCATCCATCATTCATCTTTCAATGTTCTACTGTTGCTTTGATGATGTCATTTGCTCAAAATGCCTTGTCTGACAGTTTGTCCATCGCTACCTCTTTGCTCATCATCCTCACCGTAACAACCAACTCAACACAGCCGCCGTCACGGGCACCAGGTTGGACAGGCGGTCGAACGCCAGCGACTGCGGTCCGTCCAGCACCTCTGCCGTGACCTCTTCGCCGCGCCGCGCGGGCAGGCAGTGCAGAACGATAGCGTCTGGTTGCGCTAGGGACAACAACTCGCCGGTGACCTGATAGGGTTCGAAAACCTGTCGGCGCACCTCGGCGCTTTCTTCCTGCCCCATACTGGCCCACACGTCGGTGTATACGGCGTCTGCACCGGCAGCGGCTTTGCGCGGGTCGGTCAGCACCTCTATGCGCGTGTTGTGCCCATCGGCCAGGGCCTGCGCTTGCGCTACGATCTCCGCGGCGGGCGCGTACCCGGCGGGGCTGGCTACGGCGACGTCCACGCCCAGCAGCGACCCCAGGAGCAGCAGGGAATGGCAGATGTTGTTGCCATCTCCGATAAAGGCCAGACGCCGTCCCTGCGTTGTTCCCCATTGCTCGCGCATCGTCAGAGCATCAGCCAGCACCTCGACCGGGTGCTCGCGATTCGAAAGCGCGTTCACCACCGGGACCTCGGCGTGCGCAGCCAGCGCCTCCAGCGATGCGTGATCGCGCACGCGGGCCACGATCACGGACACGAGGTGCGACAGGGTCTTGACCACGTCGGCCATGGTCTCTCGCTGCCCCAGTTGGGTCTCAAAAGTGACCGCTCGTCCCCCCAGGTGCATCATGGCGACCTCGTACGCCGTGCGCGTGCGCAGGGAAGGCCGCTCAAAGAGCAGCACAGCCGCGTGCGCGCGGGATAAGCGCGCTGCCTCCGGCTCGTGCTTGAAGCGAGCAGCATCGTCGAGCAATTGGGCGAGTTCGTCTGCGTCCAGGTCAGCGACGCTCAAAAAATGGTTCATGATTCATCTCCTTTACACTGATTGACTGATAAATTTTTTTAGAACCACAGATGAACGCTGATTCACGCAGATGAATGTCGAATTTGAAAACAACTTAAATCTGTGTTCATCTGCATTTATCAGCGGTTATAACCTTGTGTATTTAGCATCTCGTTAGTTCTGTCAGTCAACCATCTCCTTTACGTTTGTAATACCTCCGTCACTTGTTCGACCACCGTCTCGATCTCTTCCGCACTGATCACCAACGGCGGCAAAAAGCGCATCATCGTGGTCCCTGCCGAAAGCGCCAGCACCCCCCGCTCTGCCAATGCAGCCAGATACGGCGCGGACTTGCTTTTCAGTTCCACCCCCACCATCAATCCCAACCCCCGCACCTCCCGCACCAGCGGCGACGAGATCGCTTCGAGGCCGTCCATCAATTGTGCGCCAAGTTCGGCGGCTCGTTGGGGCAGTTCCTCGGACTCGATATAGTCGATCGTCGCCAGCGCCGCCGCGCAGGCCATCGGATTACCGCCAAAGGTCGTGCCGTGAGACTTGGGCGGGAATTTGCCCACGCGGGAACCGATCAACACGGCCCCCATCGGAAACCCACTGGCGATGCCCTTGGCCACGCACATCAGGTCGGGCTCAAGGCCGTAGTGATCGCTGGCAAACATCTGCCCCGTGCGCCCAAAGCCGGTCTGGACCTCGTCCACGATGAACAGCGCCCCCCGCTCCTGGCACAGCGCCTGCACCCCGCGCAAATAGTCGGGATCGCCAATGTTGACCCCGCCCTCGCCCTGCACCACCTCCAGGATGACGGCTGCCGTCTCGTCGTCCATCGCTTGCTCCATCCGCTCCAGCCGGTTGTAGGGCACGAATTCGAACCCGGGCACCAACGGCTCAAAGGGCTGGCGATACTGTTTGTGCCAGGTGGCCGAAAGCGCGCCAAAGGTCCGCCCGTGGAAACCGCGCATCGCGGCCACGATCTTTTTCCGTCCGGTGCTCACCCGCGCAAACTTGAACGCGGCCTCCACCGCCTCCGCCCCCGAGTTGCTCAGATAGACCCGTTCCATCCCTAGCGGGGCCACGCGGACCAGTTCGGCCAACAATTGAGCGCGCTGGTCGTTGTAAAAGCCGTTCGGGCAGACCCACAGCCGCTGTGCCTGTTCCTGTATCGCCTGGACCACAGCGGGGTTGGCGTGCCCCACGTTGGCCACACCGTGACCGCCCACGCAGTCAATGTACGCATGGCCGTCGCTGTCCCACAACTGTGCACCTTTTCCCTGCACGATCACCAAGGGCTGCTTGGAGGCAAGCTCGCTGTCGTAGCGCCCCTCCAACGTTATGATCTCTTTGGTTGTCATCATGATTCCTCCATTATTATAGTTTTATTCGACGATTACTCAACTCGTTTCACCCAGTAGTAGCCGCGCTTTCCATAGCGCGCCGCTCGAAACGCGGAATGGAATCCGCGGCTACAGGTCTATTTGCGAGGTGGATAGCAGAACTGCTCCTATCCAATCACTGTGCCCTGCCCGGTCAGTGCCCAATGCAACGGCTGGACCACCCGCCCATCGGCGACGATCACCTGCCCCACCCCATCTCGCAGCGCCTCGACGGCCCCCAGTATCTTGCGCTTCATCCGGCCCTTGGCGTAGCGGTCGAGATACGCTTCTGCCTCCTCCATCGGGATGTGGGAGACGAGCGAGCCCTCGTCATCCACGTCGCGCAGCAGGCCCGGCACGTTGGTCAGGATGATGACCTTGTCCGCCTTGAGCGCCGCGCCGATGGCGGCGGCGACCCGGTCACCGTCCACGTTCAATCCCTCGCTCTCGTAACTGATAGCCAGCGGAGCCACGACCGGTGTGTAGGCCGCGTCCAGCAACGTCTGCAACAGCCCAGCGTTGACCCGCTCGATCTTGCCGCTGTATTCCCCCCGCAGTACCTTGCGCTTGCCGTTCTCAACGATACGCAGCGCCGACTTGCGCTTGGCCTCCAACAGCCGCCCGTCCAGCCCAGACAACCCCACCGCGTCGACGCCCAATTGCTGCAATCGCTCCACCAGCAGCTTGTTGATCCGACCCGCCACGACCATGGCGAAAATCTCCAACGTCTCGCGGTCCGTATAGCGGCTAGAGTGCCCCGAGACCGAAGTGACAAATCGCGGCGGATGCCCCAATTTCTCCGAGATCACGTTCGTTTCGTGAGATCCGCCGTGCACCAGCACAACTTGCTCACCCCGCGTCACCAATTCGGCCACATCGGCGCACACGGTCTCCATATCGAGACCCTCTCCTCCTCCTGCTTTGACAACGATCATACTCTCCTCCAATTCAGAACTCGATCAAGACCCTCAAACAAGGGCAAAGTTTACTCTGATGGCAAATAATGTGAGATACCACCGTTGGTACCAAACCATACGCCACCATCAGGAGCGACGGCGATAGCCTGAACCCTGTTATCCACCAGACCATCTTTGGTCGTGTAGGTGGTCCATGTTTGGCCGTCAAAACTCGAAACACCAATCCAAGTACCTGCCCACACCGTGCCGTTGGGAGCTATAGCAATGGAATTGATATTGTTGCTTGCCAAACCATCTTCTTCTGTATATGTGATCCAGGTCTTGCCATCGAAATGCGAGACACCACCCGAGGTGCCAAACCACACTGTTCCGTCAGCAGATACGGCAATAGATTCAACTCTGTTGTCTGCCAGACCATCATCTTTAGTATAACGAATCCAGGTCTGATTATCGAAATACGCAACATCATCACGGGTACCGACCCACACTGTGCTGTCTGGGGTTATGGCAATGGACCGGACCCGGTTGCTTGTTAGACCGTCTCTGGTCGTGTAGGTGGTCCAAGTCTGCTCATCAAACTGCAAAACACCATCATCGCTCCCAAACCATACTGTACCATTGGGTGCCATCACGACGGATTGAACTATGTTACCTATCAAGCTATCAACGGTGTGTGTAATCCAACTTTGGCCGTCGAAATATGAAATACCATCCCAGGTCCCGAGCCACACCTCGTCGCTAGGGGATGTGGCGATAGACCAAACAGTATTGTTCGCCAAACCATCTTCTTCTGTATATGTGGTCCAGGTCTGACCATCAAAACGTGAGACGCCACTACCATAGGCACCAGCCCACACTGTGCCATCAGGAGCGACAGCAACAGAATTAACATCATTACCGGCCAAGCTGTCCTCAGTCATATAAGTAGTCCAGACGTGGCCATCAAAACGTGAGATGCCCCCCCAGGTACCAAACCACATCGTGTTGTCCGGCCCAACAGTAATAGCAGAGACCCGATTGTCCACCAAGCCATCCTCTTCTGTGTACGTGGCCCAACTCTGACCATCAAAGTGTGAGACACCATCAGGGGTACCCGCCCACACAGTACCATCAGGAGCTACAGCGATAGAATAGACATAGTTGTTTGCCAAGTCATGCTCTTCGGTATATGTGGTCCAAGTCCGACCATCAAAGTACGATACACCACCATAGGTACCAGCCCACACTGTACCGTCGAGAGTTATGGCAATAGAATTGACATCGTTGCTTGCCAAACCATCTCCACCTGTGTAATAAGTTCGCGCCTGATCACCCAAGTGAAAGACACCACTCGCCAAGGTAGCAACCCACACTGTGTCGTCAGGGGCTACGGCAATGTCCTGAATATGGCCACCTGGCAAGTAATTGTCTTCTGTGTTGATGTCTGAACCCCAATTATCCAAACGTAAAATACCAAAGAAGGTGCCAAACCACAGCGTATTGTCTGGTCCTACAACAATAGATGAAACCCGATTGCCAAAACCATCATTTTCGTTATACGTGGTCCAGGTCTTTCCATCAAAGTGAGAGACACCACCATCATCGGTACCAAACCACAGTGTACCATCCAAAGCTATAGCAGTGGAAGAGACAGAATTGTCCACCAATCCGTGTTCGGTGGTGTATTTAGTGTACGTCCCGGTAGTGATGTCCCATTTGACAACACCGCCACTTCCCACAGCCCACAAATTACCATCTTGGTCAAAGACCATATCGCTCACATAGTTTGCATTGGTGTACGAGGTCCATCCAGGGTGCAGCGTTGTTGTGGTAGACGGTCTGCACGCAGGCGTACACACAGTCACCAGAAGCAGAATGGGTAACAATGTAACAATCCGTTTACGGTTCATTATCCTATCTCCTAAAATTTGAGGTTACTTTGATTCTATCAACCTTTAGATAGGATGCAACCCCGGAAACTCTAACCCCATCCGCTCCGGCCATCCATACATCACGTTCATACTCTGCACCGCACTGCCCGCCGCGCCCTTCATCAGATTGTCGATGGCGGCGATGACCACCAGCCGCTTTTGGCCCGGGTCGGCGACAAAGCCCACGTCGCAATAATTGGACGCCGTCAGAATCTTTGGTTCCGGGTAGCGGTGGATGCCGCGCCTGGCCCGTACCAGCCGCACGAACGGCTCGTCTTTATAGTCCTCGCGGTAGAACTGCCACACGTCTCGCTCGTCGATCTCGTCGTGCAGCAGACAGTGACAAGTCGCCAGCGCCCCCCGCACGATGCCCACTGAGGTGATCGAATAGTGCAAGCGGGGCAGTGCCGGGTCGAGGCCCAACTCTTGGATCAACTCGGCCAGGTGACGGTGCCGGACCGGCATGTAAGAGCGCACGACCCCGGCCCGCTCTGGATGATGGGAGGCCGGGCTGGGCTTGTTGCCTCCCTCCGACGAGCCAACCTTGACCTCGACCACCGACTCTCGCACCAATCCCCGCCGGTAGAGGGGCCGCAGCGCCAGCAGCGTGACCGATGCGTTGCACCCGACGCCGCTGGCATACTTTGCGCCCGCCAACGCTTCCCGGTGCAGTTCGGGCAGGCCATACACGAAACGCGCCAGCCAATCCGGGTTGGGATGCTCGTGATCGTACCACTTGGCATAGTCCGCCGGATTCCGCAGCCGAAAGTCCGCCGACAGGTCCACGATCCGCTCGACCATCCCGGCGAATTCGGCGATCCGCTCCATCGCGTGGCCATGGGGCAGCGCCAGGAACAGCAGATCGTTGGCCTTTAGATCGGCCAGGCGGCTAAAGCGCAGATTAGTGTGTCCCCGCAGATTGGGGTGAACAAAGTAAGCGTATTGTTTTGCGTACCTCTCCGAGGTGATCTGCGTCACCTCCACTTTAGGATGGGCCAGTAGCAGCCGCAGTAACTCTCCCCCGGCATAGCCTGATGCTCCCACAATCGCAGCACGAATCATAATTTCTCCTCCATCCTGGTTGACTGATAAATTTTTGGAGAACCGCAGATGAACATGAATTGAACTTTAATGGTTGAAAATCTGTGTTTATCTGCGGTTATTCTTTTGTATTTGATACCTCGTGTTAGTTTTGTCAGTCAATCAGCCTCTATTAAGACAAGTTTGTTACATACTCGACCATCTTGCCCGCAATGTCCACGTTGACGGCCTGCATCGCCCCGTGGAACTCGGGCGTGTGGTTGACCTCGTTGACCAAAAGCGAACCGTCCGTGGTCTCCAGCAGATCCACCGCGACGATGCCGCCGCCCACCGCGTACGCAGCCGCGCGAGAAAGGTCGTCTATCTCTGGCGTAATCGGCAGGCTCGCAACAGCACCGCCGCGCGCCGTGTTTGTGATCCAATGATCGGATTCACGATACATAGCATAAATTGTCTCGTCCCCTACCACCATTGTGCGGATGTCGCGCCCCGGTTTGTCCACGTATTCCTGGACGTAAAACGGCGTATGCTGCCGTCCATCCAACGCCTGTTTGTACTCGATCACCGCCTCGGCAGCCTGACGGTCGTTGAGCTTGGCCAACAGCCTGCCCCAGGAACCGACGGGAGGCTTGAGCACCATCGGGTAACCGATCTCCTCTATGGCCGTCACAGCCATCTGCTCAGAAAAAGCGATGGCTGTGCGCGGCGTGGGGATGCCGTGATCCTGGAGAGCCAGTGTCGTCAGGACCTTGTCTCCGCAGGTAGTAATGACGTCGTGGGTATTGACCACCCGTACGCCCTGCATCTGCAAGAGCCTGGCGGCGCAGATGGCACGGGAATGGCTCAAGCAACGCACCAGTATCACGTCACAATCCAACGGCATCGTCTCGCCAACACAAAAGCTAGGCCCTTTGCTCACAGACCCCGTCTCGGGGGCATCGACCCGAGGACGGGGCTTGGAGCCGTTGTGTTTTCCTGTAACGTCGAAAATCAGATTACGGACGTCTATCTTTACAAACGGCCCCCCACGCTCTCTCAAGGCTTGGAATATCAGCTTTTCCTCCACACGCACGCGGGAACAGAGAACGCCAATTTTCATAGTTGTACCTTTAAAGGCTTGGATTTTGTTTTTTTCTGAACGTTCATCGTCGCGACCTCTACCGCGTAATCTATCATCTTGCCCGGGATGTCGACCCCCGTAGTCTTGATGCTGTTGCGAAACTCGGGGGTGTGGTTGACTTCGTTGACCAGCAGGCTGCCATCGGGCGTCTCCAGCAGGTCTATGGCGACGATCCCCTCTCCCACGGCCCTGGCCGCGGCCCGCGAAAGATCGTTGATCTCTGGCGTGACGGGACAGTTCGTCGCTTCCCCTTCCCGCGCGGTATTGGTGATCCAATGCGACGAGTAGCGGTAGATGGCGGCAATCGTCTCATCGCCGACGACGAAGCTGCGGATATCGCGCCCCGGCTTGTCCACGTATTCTTGGATATAAAAGATCGAGTGCTGGTATCCACCGAGCGTCTGCTTGTGTTCCAAAAGCGCCTCGGCCGCGTACCGGTCGCTGACCCGAGAAAGCAGCCGTCCCCACGAGCCGAACACCGGCTTGAGCACCACCGGGTAACCCATCTCTTCGATGGTCTCCAGAGCCGCCTTCGGCGTAAAGGCGATCTGGGTGCGTGGGATCGGCACCCCTGCCTCTTGCAGAGCGGCACTGGTCAGCATCTTGTCGCCGCAGGTAGCGACCGCGCGGTGTGAACTGATCGCAGGCACGCCCACCCCCTCCAGCCAGCGAGTGAGATAATAGCCCCGCGAGTGGCTCAGGCAACGGACGAGCACAGCGTCATACTGGCTCAGACCCTTACCACCCAGATCAAAGGCCACCTCCCGCGAGTCGATCCGTTCGTAATCGATTCCTCGATCTTGCAGCGCTGCAAAGAGCAACTTTTCTTCAACTCTCACACGAGAACATAATACGCCTATTTTCACTTTCCCATTTTTTGATCTTACCTCCCTTTTATGACTCATCAAGCAACTATTTGTAGTTGATCGAGGCGGCAAATTACTCGCCCCAATCCTCTTCAACCTCTGGGGCCAGATCGAGCGTGACTGGATCAACGCCCATCACCTCTAACTCGACCCCGCAATCGGGGCATACCACGATCTCTGCCTCTTCCACGTCAGAAGCCAATCTCAGTTCTGCTGCACATTCTAAACACGTAGCCATTTTCATCTCCTTGTTTTATTTGATTATTCGTTTTGCTCGTTCAATCTGGGCACATACCGCGCTCGGCGCGGTGCCCCCTTCTGCGTCCCGCATCTCTACCGACCGTTGAAAATCAAAGACCTGATACACGTCCTCGGCAAAAGCCGGGTGGATGGCTTGATAGTCGGCCAAAGTGAGCGCACCCAGAGGCACACCCAACTCCTCGGCCCGCCGCACCGCCTGCCCCGCCAGGTGATGGCTCTGCCGGAAGGGCACGCCCTTGCGTACCAGATAATCGGCCAGGTCGGTGGCCAAGAGCGCGTCGTCCAGGGCGGCCTGCATGCGGTCGCCATTCACCTGGAGCGTGCCGATCACGCCCGCCGCGATGGGCAGTTCCAGGGCCAGGGTGTCTACCGCGTCAAAGACGATTTCCTTGTCCTCTTGCAGGTCCTTGTTGTAGCCAGAGGGCAGTCCTTTCAGAGTTGTCATCAAGCCCACCAAGTGACCCGTCATCCGCCCGGTCTTGCCGCGCATCAGTTCGAGCGAGTCGGGATTGCGCTTTTGGGGCATCAAGCTGGAGCCGGTCGAGTAGGCGTCGTCCACTTGCACAAAGCCAAACTCACGGCTGGCCCACAGGATAACGTCCTCCGCCAGGCCGCTGAGGTGAATCTGTACCAGGGCCGCCCACATCAGGAACTCGACGACGTAATCCCGATCGCTCACCACGTCCAGGGTGTTCTCCGCCACGACATCAAAGCCTAGTTCAGCGGCCAATGCCTGGCGGTCTATGCCGAACGGATTCCCCGCCAGCGCCCCCGCGCCCAACGGCAGCACCGACGTGCGCCGCACCACGTCGGTCAGCCGCTCGCAGTCGCGCTGGAATTTCCAGAAATAGGACATCAGCCAGTGGCTAAAAAGCAGGGGCTGCGCCTGTTGTAGGTGCGTGTAGCCGGGCATGATCACGTCCAGGTGCGCCTCGGATTTTTGGACGATGGCCTCTTGCAATCCGATCAGCATCTCGCGCAACGAGGCCATTTCGTCCAGCAGGTAGAGACGCAGGTCGGTGGCCACCTGGTCGTTGCGAGAGCGACCGGTGTGGAGCTTGCCTGCCACCGTCCCCACCAGCTCACCCAGCCGCCGCTCGACGGCGGTGTGGATGTCCTCGTCGCTGGGCTGGATTTCAAAGTCGCCAGCGTCGAATTCCGCCAGCACTCGTTCCAACCCCGCGACGAGTTGGTCGCGCTCCTCGGCAGTGATCAGCCCCGACCGCGCTATCGCGCCCGCGTAGGCAATACTGCCTCGGATGTCGGCGGCGTACATTCGCCGGTCAAAGCCGATCGAGTCGTTGAACTGCTTCATCAACTTGTCGGTCGCGGCTGTAAAACGTCCTCCCCAAAGTGTCATACGCACTCAGTCCCGTTTAAACTTGCTATAGTCGGGCGACGCCAATTTCGCCATACTGCCGTTCTCCATATCGATCAATGCCTTGACCTTGAGCGGCAATCCAAAGAGGTTGATGAACCCCTCGGCGTCACTCTGATCGTAAACGTCGTCCTGGCCAAAGGTGGCAAAATCCTCACGGTAGAGGCTGAATGGCGACTTGCGGCCCACCACGGTACAATTGCCCTTGTACAACTTGACCCGCACCGTGCCGGTGACCTGCTCTTGCGTCTTGACGACAAAGGCGGACAACGCCTCACGCAGCGGCGTGAACCACTGGCCGTAATAGACCAACTCGGCATAGCGCTGTGCTACCGTATCCTTATAGTGCAGCGTATCCCGGTCCAGGCAGATGGACTCGAGCCCTTGGTGAGCGGCGTACAGGATCGTGCCGCCCGGGTTCTCGTACACGCCCCGCGATTTCATCCCCACCAGACGATTCTCCACCAGATCGTCGCGGCCCACACCGTGAGCGCCGCCCAGTTCGTTGAGTTGGGTCAGCAGTTCAACCGGCCCCAAAGCCTGTCCGTCAACAGCCACCGGCATACCTTGTTCAAAGTCGAGGGTCAGATAGTGCGGTTCGTCAGGCGCGGCCTCGGGCGCGACGGTGAGGAAAAACATATCCTCCTTTGGCTCGGCCCACGGATCCTCCAGCACGTCGCCCTCGTGGCTCATGTGCCAGATGTTGCGGTCACGGCTGTAGGTCGACTTTTTCGTTGAGACAGGCACATCGTGGGCCTCGGCATACGCCAGCGCGTCATCGCGGGAGCGAATGTCCCACTCGCGCCACGGGGCGATCACCTTGAGATGCGGGTTCAGCGCCTTGACCGTCAGCTCGAAACGCACCTGGTCGTTGCCCTTGCCGGTGCATCCGTGCGCCACGGCGTCGGCACCCTCCTGCTCAGCAACCTGGACCATGTACTTGGCCGTGACGGGGCGCGCGAACGAGGTCCCCAGCAGGTACAGCCGCTCATAGATGGCACCGGCCTGCACAGTGGGGAAAGCGTACTCGTAGAGGAATTCCTCTTGCAGGTCCATCACATAGGCCTTGCTGGCCCCGCTGGCGATGGCCTTTTCCTCCAGCCCGACCAGTTCCTCGTCCCCCTGCCCCAGGTTGGCCGTAAAGGTGACTACCTCACAGCCATAATTCTCCTTGAGCCAGGGCACAATGACCGAGGTGTCCAGCCCGCCGGAATACGCCAAAACTACTTTGTTGATCTTGTTCATTTTCTGTCTCCTTTTTCAATCAAGATTTTGCCCAATACCAGTAGGTAAAACGAAAGCGCGATGGACATAGTCCACCGCGCAAAAAGAAGAGCCAGCCCCCGTCTAGAGGCTGGCTCGGAATCGCTGGTAACGCGAACCCAAAGAACCTACCCAGATAGGATAAGTGGCTCTTCTCGGGTTCGTCGCTTGGTATCGTTTAAGGTAATAAAGTTTTTCATTTCTTGGACCTCTATAACGATGAGGAGGATACCACAGAGTAGAAAATCTGTCAAGCGTGGTTTAGTAAATCGCCAAGTATCGCTCTGTTTCCCACGGGCTCACGTGGATGCGATATTCGTCCCACTCTTGTATTTTGGCCCTGACGAATCGCTCGTACACGTGTGTACCCAGGGCATCCTGAATCACTTGATCCTCAGCCAGGTGATCGAGAGCTTCCTTTAACGAACCAGGCAGCATCACCACCCCCTCGGCCTTGCGCCGCGCCTCGCCCAGATCGTATAGATTTTCCTCCATCGGCTCGGGCGGGGTCATTTTCTTCTCAATACCGTCCAGTCCGGCGTTGAGCATGACGGCAAAAGCCAGATACGGGTTGCAGCTTGGGTCGGGGCAGCGAAGTTCCAGCCGGGTGGCCTCGATGTCGTTGATTCGGGGCACCCGGATGAGGGCCGAACGATTGGTCCGCGCCCAACTGATGTACACGGGGGCTTCGTAGCCGGGAACCAGGCGCTTGTAGGAATTGACCAAGGGGGCGATCACCGGGCAAATACTCAGCGCGTGCTCAAGCTGCCCGGCGATGAACTGCTTGGCCAGGGGAGAAAGCCCAAACTCGTCCTCGGGATCGGCAAAGACATTCTCACCCGAATCCTTGTCCACCAGGCTTTGATGGACGTGCATGCCAGAGCCAGCGATACCGGCGATGGGTTTGGGCATAAAGGTCGCGTGCAGGTTGAATCGCTTGGCGACGGCCTTGAGCACGTATTTGAACGTGATCGCATTGTCGGCGGCGGTCAGGGCATCGGCGTACTGAAAGTCGATCTCGTGCTGGCCGGTACCGACCTCGTGATGGCTGGCTTCTACCACGATACCGAGGGCCTGGAGAGCGGCGACCATCTCTTTGCGGACGTCGATGGCTAGGTCCGTAGAGTAATCAAAGTATCCGCCCCTATCGTGCGGCATCAAGGCCGGGCCACCATTCCCGTCCATGTGGAAGAGAAAGAACTCGAGTTCTGGCCCGGTGTTGTAAACGAATCCCATATCCTTCACTTTTTTCAGTGCGCGCTTGAGCACGCCGCGCGGATCGCCCGGAAAGGGTTCGCCTGTGGGCGTGCGCACGTCGCAGATCATGCGCGCCGTGTTCGACCCGTTCATGCTTTCCCAGGGAATGATCCGAAAGGTGGATGGATCGGGCATCAGGTACATGTCGCTCTCGGCGATGCGGGCAAAGCCCTGAACCGAGGAACCGTCGAACCAGACTCCTTTGTCCAGCGCCCTCTCCAGTTGAGTGTCGGGGATGGTGATCCCTTTGACAATGCCCACTA
Organism: Chloroflexota bacterium; assembly: GCA_024232355.1. The sequence continues at coordinate 31,550 of JAAEPW010000054.1, forward strand.
CGTCAGTGAACTGTAGGTGGAAAAACTTTACTTTTTCTTCCTTTGCGATCCTTAGAACGTCTGCTGCTGTTATACTTGTCATCTCGTTGCCTCCTAAAATATACTGTGTGAATTTTGATTCCAACTCGATCAACAAAGGCAAAAAGCCCTCTGGATATGGATGATTCCATAACCAGAGGGCTTCGTGGCCCATCGTTGTTATTCAATTGTGGTTGACTCTATTCTACAATGCCAAGGTGATAATTGCGTATCAACCAAATTAAAAACGCTGTGCAGGATACCACAGAATGGGGCGCTGTCAAATCGACGAACAAGGAGACTACCGAGTAAAGCGAGAAAATGAAAAGCGCAACCCCTTGCGGTTCACGGCGGCAAATTGTTCTGCACCTGATTTATCAAGTTTCAGATGACTATGGTTACTTTTCTTCAACGTCACGGTAACCGGCTGCCAAACCTTCCGAGACCTCTATACCAATACCTCTACCAGTTACTCGGCCATTATCGATCCACGTTAGTTTGTAACGATCACCATCTTTTTGAATGTCCAACTCACGGTCAGCCTGCACATCACCTTTGTCATCATAATAACGGATGCGATAGCGACCGGCAAACCCCTCGGCGGGACCTCCTGTCGCTTTACCGGTTCCATTCCCCAAATAAGAATGAACCCATTGGGCGTCCAGTGTTCCAAGCTCATCACCTTTTTTGTACAAAACACAGCCGACGTCGATCATATAGTTTCTCACCCCAATGCTTTGTATCAGTTAGGAATGGGAATTAAATAACTTTCCCATTTCCAATTTTGATACTTTTTATGGGTTTGGTGTTTTTAGCGTTCCAACATACCAGGTGCTAAAAAGTACCGGTTTCAACGTTCATTATCCG
>JAAEPW010000055.1 GCA_024232355.1 Chloroflexota bacterium
CCAAGTACTACTTTGCCGTTCGTGCGCTGGACAGCAGCGAAAACCGCGGGGGTGTTTCGAACAATGTCTGGGGACGGACAATCGACGCCATTCCACCGTCTACCATCATCAATCTCAAAGCAGACCCCTATAATCCTACAAACGCTCTGCCGATGAAACTCACTGTCGATGATGCGAGCGGTGAATATTCGAGCACCACTGCCGCTGAACTACTGCTGGACCACAATTCCGAGACTATTTGGCTGAGTCCGCAAAGGGATGAGATTGTTCCAGAATATGTGGAGTTTGATCTGGGTGGAACCAAGGTGCTGGGCAAGATGCGCCTCTTGGCGGCCCCGACATTCGAGGATCTCTTCCCGGTCGATTTCACCATTGAGCTCAAGGAAAGCTATGAGAGCGACTGGAAACCTGTGATCAGCGAAACTTTCTTCGGCACCGATGGTGATTGGGAAGAGTGGGTTATGGGTGCCGTCACAGCGGTCAAAGCGCGGATTCTCATCACCAACACCGCAAAGTGGAGTGACTCCTATTTCACAGCCCTCTCTGAATTTGAGCTATACGAAAACCCAAACCAGTTCGATACGGTACTCCTTTCTTGGAACGCCCCAGGAGGAGACGGCAGCACAGGACAGGCAGCGAGCTACGATTTGAGGCGAGCGGATGATCCCATTGCCGACGACACCCTGTTCGAAGGGGCTCTTGTCCTTCCGGATGTCCAAAAACCAGCACCGGCCAGCCTCCTCGGGCGGTACATGCTCGGAGGTCTGCAGCCTCAAACCCAGTACTGCTTTGCCATCAAGTCGGCCGATGACGTAGGCAACCTGTCGGGACTCTCCAATTCACCCTGTGTAACGACCATGGGCGAACCGCCATCTACAATTATCGATTTGGAAGTGGTGGATGCGACCACCGACAGCTTGTCCATCACTTGGACCGCGCCGGGGGAAGACGGCGCAAACGGCCAGGCCGAGCGTTACGTGATCAAGTACTCCAAGGAAAGGATAAACACTATCAACTGGAATGCGGCCACTTCGGTCGAAGAGCCACCTCAGCCTAGCCCCTCTGGTACCTTAGAAAGCTACACCATCGAAAACCTCGAAGGCAGCACCAAGTACTACATTGCGGTCCGGGCCATCGATAGCGGTGAAAACATCAGCGCCATTTCCAATAACGCCATTGGAGAGACGCTAGATAACGTGCCACCTTCGGTGATCACTGACCTGGCCGCGGAAACCAACTATGATGCCTGGGGCAGTCTCCATGTCAACTGGACCGCTCCCGGCGGTAACGGACCGGTTGGAACCGCCTCAGATTACGATCTCCGAATATCTAAAAACGAAATCACCGAAGAGAACTTCTACCAAAGCGAACGACTCCTAACACCTTTCCCGAATCCTTCTGGAACACCCGAATTCATCACCATTTACGACAGAGAGCCCGAGGCCTTTTTCTACCTCGCAATCAAGTCCCTAGATAACGCGGAAAACACATCGGACCTGTCGAATAACACCTCAGCACGCACCCGAGACGAAAATCCCGGGGACATCATCGATCTGGCCATTATCGGCAGCACCGGTACCGTGACAGACAACGGAACCATCACCATACAGTGGACGGCGCCGGGAGACGATGCCTACATTGGTACAGCCCATCACTACGACATCCGCTATTCTCCGACCAGAATTACCGAGGGAACCTTCACGAGCGCTACCAAGGCCGCAGATCCAATATTGCCTTTGGAAGCCGGTACGGTTCAGCAGTTTACAATCGACGGTCTGAAGCTGGAAAAAACCTACTACTTCGCTATCAAAACGACTGATGAGCGGGACAACGAATCCGGGATTTCCAATATCCCAAGCGGCTCAACTGAAGACGAAGTGCCCCCGTCTCAGGTTATCGATCTCGTAGCCACCACGGGTAAAGTGCGCGGTGCGGTCGATCTCACCTGGACCGAGCCCGGCGACGATGAGATGACCGGTAGAGTGGACCTCTACGATATTCGCTGGTCCTATGAGCCCATTACACCAGAGAACTTTGAGGCAGCGACGCCGTCTAGCACCTCACTAAGAGGTGGTGTCGGAGGCACAACGAGAAAATTTACAATGGTCGGTTTGCCCGATGAAATGAAGCTGCACTTTGCCCTCAAAACGATTGACAATGCGGAAAATATCTCTCCCATGTCCAATGACGCTCCTGGTCGTACGCCTGATGTTCCTCCGGGCAAAATCACAGATATGGCTCAGGAGGCAGCCACTCTCACATCGATTACGATCTCCTGGACAGCGACAGGGGACGACCATTATGAAGGAACAGCCACCGAAACCGATCTCAGGGTGAGTGAGGCCCCCATAACCGAAGACAATTTTGCCGATGCTACCCGAGTGCTCACCGATCCACCGCAGATCTCCGGCACCACCCAGGCCAGCACCGCCAAGGGACTGAAGGCCAACACGCAGTACTACTTTGCGATCAAGGCGGTTGACGATAGGGGCAATTGGTCCCCCCTCTCTGTTCTCACAAACTGTCAAACCGTGGACGACATACCTCCGGGTCAGATCAATCCACTGAACGCGGAAACCCATCCTTTAGCCGGCATGATCAATCTGACCTGGACCGCCACCGGCGACGACGGAGATGTGGGAACGGCGACGACTTACGAATTGCGCTGCTCGACGAGCACCATTACCGAGGAAAACTTTGAGCAAGCCACCCTCATCAGCGGTCTCCATAATCCCAAGCGGTCCGGTGTTCCAGAATCGTTCACCGTCATCGAACTCCTCGGAGAAACCCTGTTCCACTGCGCCATTCGAGCTATAGACGAAGTGGGCAACAAGGGTCCGATTTCACCGAATTCCAGTTGCGAAACCCAGCCGATTCCACCAGATCCCATCGACGACTTAGCGGGTACGGCGGTCAAACCCCGTTCGGTTATCCTCACCTGGACCGCCCCCGGGGACGACGGTATGGAGGGCACGGCCACAAGCTACGATATTCGCTATTCCGAAACCAAGATCACCACCTACAATTTCTCTTATTGCCAGAAGGCGCCTGTGATCCCAACACCCCTGCCGGCGGGAACACCCCAGACGACAACTGTACCTGGACTCAAGGAATCGACCCTCTATTACTTCGCCATCAAAACCACTGATGACAAGGGTGCAGTAAGCGCGCTATCCAATGTGGCAGAAGTGATAACTCTCGATGAGACCGCACCATGCGCTCCAGACCCGGTGAAAGTCTACTCCTCTGAGGGCTACGGCTGGACTGGCGGCTATGTGCTCGATCCGGACGGGGCCTCGGCCTCGACCCAGCTGGCCGACTCCTTGGGTCCTGACAAAACCCTGGACAAAGATCAGCAGACCATGTGGGTATCCCATGGTATCGAATTTCCCAGGCCGGAAAACCTCACCATCGATATCGGTTATGAGACCAATGTGGACAAAATCCGCCTGTTGGCCAATATCGAGTACATCCACCTCTTCCCGCAGAACTTCACGGTTTCGGTCAGCGTTGACAACGAAAACTGGACAGAAATTCACCGAGTAGAAAAATTCGATTCCCCCACGGAGACTTGGATGACTTGGGCCTTCTATCCGAGAAGGGCACGCTATGTGAGGGTCACCGCCTACGATACGATGATCAGCTACTTCGGCCTCTTTTGGACGGTCATCGCCGATATGGAAGTCTACAAGGCCCGCTCCCTGTGCGGGGGAACCTGGCTCGCCTGGGAGGCTCCAGGGGACGACTGCTATGTGGGCACTGTCACCTATTACGATATATTCTACAGCCTTTCGCCCTTTGATAACTACACGTTGCACACAGCCGTTCGCATCGGAATGCCGTCAGATTTTGAGCCGGGCCCAGCGGGAACATGGGAAGGCAGAGCGATCGGTGGGCTCAAGGGAGAGACGCGCTACTACTTTGCCGTGCGTGCTGTGGACGAGGCGGGCAATGTGGGCCCGATTTCAGAAGTGGTCACCACCACCACTCCCAAGACACCGCCGGCACCAGTGGATGATCTGGAAACGATCGATATCGGACTCTATGAGGCGACCCTGGAGTGGACCGCCACAGGGGATGACGGACGTGTGGGTACGGCAACATCCTACGAAATGCGCTATGCGCCCTGGTCTATAACGGAGGAGAATTTCCACCTGGCCACGGAAGTGCCCGATATGCCGGTGCCGGAACCGTCGG
>JAAEPW010000056.1 GCA_024232355.1 Chloroflexota bacterium
GAAGGAGTTGCGATTCTCGCCTATCTCGCGAAATCCGGGAATTCTAATTGTCGCTCGGCGATCCCCCACCGGCACCCGATTCCGGGAATTCTAATTGTCGCTCAAGGGGAAAAGTAATTGTCGCTATACACCCACGGCCATCAGCCGTTCCAATCCCCCTCCTCGAGCACGCCCCACGATACTGGCGAAACCGATCCCCTGTTGTCCAACTCACTTTCCCCCATCAGCCGTGGCCGGCACAGTGTCCGATATTGGCAGAATCGATGCCTCGCTGACCAACTCAACCGCAACCATGATCGGTTCCAAGCCCCTCCGATCCCGAGGCGTCCCTCGATATTGACAGAACCCAATCCTTGTTGACCAACTCAACCGCAGTTCCCTTCCCTGAGCCCCCATGCCCCTCATGTGAGCCAAAAGCACCAAAGAACATTCGTCATCAATGAACGACGGTGGCAACCTAGAGAAGACCTCCCCCTGACATTAGGGAGAATCAACCGACCTCCCCCCGATCGTCGACCGCTCTTTGACAACCGATTCGCCAAGTCCTGTGGCCGAGTCGCCCCGGTGTCGCAGAAATGCTTCCAGCGTGCGTCATGGCATCCGCTGATCCTTCGGCAACTCCGGCAGCCCGAGTTCCCTGCGAACTCCGTTCGCTTCGTCAAGGGCGATATGGTATATGCAAATGGAATATCCTACCGTGGCAACCGGCTTGAAACACTGAAAGTAGGTCAAATCATGGCCATTTCCCGCCACGTATCGCCATTCACCTTCTCCATCGGCTGCAACAACCCTTGCACCATGAAGATGGTTTACATCGATCGCAAACCAACCAGGCAGCGGCCCAATCTCTCCAGAAGCAACTTCTCCTCCCGGCTTTGACGAAGTCAGGCCGATCGGCGGCACTGCAAACTCAATTCCAGCCAATCTTGGGTCCACTAGTCCATAATAGGCCAAAGAGAAGGGGCGGGCGTTTGGGTGATCGTCGTACCAGCGCTTCAAGAGAAAGAGGTCTTGCCCCCATGCGATGTTGCTATCTAGTAGATGCGCATGCCCGCCCTTCGGACCACCAACCAACTCGTTGAAGTAGGAAAGGCTATGTGGATAGCACCACAGACTGCTTCCTACCGACCAACACAACGCTGCCCCGGCAAGTCCCGCCACTTTCCACTGCTGCAATGACAAGCAGAGCCCTATCTTGCTCATCCAGACGAACACGAATGGCAACATCGGCAGGATGTAGCGGGAGTGGATACTGAACCCGGTTTGTGAACTGACCAACGTCAGAATCGCCATGGCGGGAAGTAGCAGAGTTATTTCGTCACGCCAGGAAACAGAATACCCTTCGGCCAGAACACTCACGCCTACGGCAAGCAAGAACAACAGCCAAGTGCCCAGCGGCAGCTTGATCGCCAACGCATAGAGATAGTAGTCCCACCACCCGCATTCCCGCCACTCACCGCACAAATACGATGGCAGTTGTCGCTCGAAGTCCCATCGCTGGGCGTCAATTCCCAGGCAATAGTTGGCGGGCAGCGGAACAGGCACTGGGGACAAGCAACTAGCAGCGAAACGGTTTCCCAAACAATGAGGACCATTGGCCTCTGGGACGATTCCGCTAAACAGAGTCGAATGAAACTGGAACTCGCCCAACCGCTGGAACGAACCCCCGAACGCATAACCGACATTGATGACGACAATACTGAAAAAGAAAATCCCAAGCAACACTGACAGTTCATGGGACCACTGTCCGACAGTCTTCGATTTGCGATCAGAGAGGCCATAGGCGATCCACGTCACAAGCCACAGCGGATAGAAGACCAGAAGGGTTGTCTTGGCCAACTGGGCCAGTCCGAGCAGAACGCCTGCGATAACGGCGCCCTTAAGATTGATACGTTTCAGCCAGCGCCAGAATGCATAATACGCAGCGATGCCCATCGCCGCTGCCGGAGCGTCAGGCAGAATCAGCGAGGCGTGGCCCAGGATGTACGGACAAACGCACCAGAGGACCAACGCCAGACACCCCGAGACCACTCCATAGAGTTCACTCGCAAAACGAAAGCAGAAGTAGCCACCAAGAATGCCAAAAGGAATGCAGGCCCAACGGGCGACGCAAAAGAACCACAATGACCGCTTGCCGTTGGCCTGGAGGAAGTCTTGGCCAACATCCATGTCGTCGCGTATCGCGGGAGAATGACCGTATCGTCGCCAATCTGTTTCGGGCGACAACAAGGCAACTGGTACTGCCGCCACCATTCGAACGAGTGGCGGGTTGACGCGGGACAAATCGAAGCGTCGCAGATACAGGTGACTCAATCCGGCAGGAAGGTGGTTTACTTCGCTGTAGGTAGGACTATGCACGGCAGCACTGAAAGCGAGCAAGCCACCGTGAATCGCTAGGACAGCAAACACGAACCAGCCAATACGATGACGACTACGTCGGCAGTTTGGGACAGGCATAACACGATCCCTGCCGACACTGCCCCCAATGCCTTCATCTCTCGCTCCGCTCACGTTCCCTCTTTTCGATTGCACGGATGGCAGATTTTGCGGCAATGCGCACCGGATACGTAGGCCCCCTGCTTCCAAGAGGATGTGGTGCAGGGAGATCCCCTTCACGAACTAATGGATCAGTCGCAGCCAACGTACGCAGCATCGCCAGATCACCCGAACCGCCAATCTTTCCCAGTGTTCTCGTAGCCCAAATACGAAAGGCCCCCGCCTGCGAATCATGGACCAGTTGAACCACTTCCTCGCGCGCTGACCTATCACCCCGTCGTGCCAGTGCTAGAAGCACCGCATCTTTCGCTCGTCCCTGTACTCGTTTCGTTAACCGCCACAGCGCTTCGTTGTCGATGCGTACCCGTTCCAGGGCGCCAATAAACGGCAGATAATACATCTCACCAACCGTGTAGCCACCAGCACGCGGATACGGAGCATTGACATCTCGCTGTCGTGCGATAGATGTCAGTGCATCAGCAATAGCATCCACCGTCTCGTCAGCGAACTTACCGGTAGGATCGTTCGCCATAACGTCAGCAGCTGACCTGCACACCGAAAGATCCTTGTTGTGCAAGTATTTCTTTAGCAATGGCATGTACTTCTCATCAACTTGCTGGCCATCAAGGGCCTTCAGAGTGGTCGCTAGTGTTCGCGGACTGGCTGAAGCCAAAAGGGCCCATGCCTCGTGTGAATCACACGCAAGCAAAGCCTGCGCCGCCCAAGCTGCCAAGTTCGGGTTGCCTCCACTCAACTCACCTAAGGCCATGCGGCGCAGAAGCGTACGCGATTCCTCAGTGTTGAGTGCCCTGAGCACTCGCACAGCATTGTGCCGCCAGCCATAATCCACATCGCGTTCCACCAACTGTTGCTCGATCTCCACCAATGCCTTTTCGCCTTGCCGAGCCAGATCAGCAATTACCTGATCTGACTCAGCTCCCGGTTTCAGACGGCCGAGACGACCAACAGACTCTTCCAAGGTCATGCCAGGGGGCTGTTCGACCTTGCCTTCGTCAGCAGCAATGGCCATCCCAATCATCGCCATCGCTGCTACTCCAATAATCGCAACCAATCCTATTCGCATTCTTACGCTCCGAAAAACGAACCCCCTGCAAAACGAGTGAACCTACGGCCACTGTTTTCCTGGATGAGCCCAATCCGCACTGTTGGCACTACCTGCCGTCCACGACGCCTGCCGCCGTAGACAGTAGTCCTCCACGTCGAGCAGTGGATCACCCGGTGTATCTGTATACCCGAATGTGTCGTTATAGGTCGTAGCGTCTTGATTGTCATATACGTGCCCCGAAACCAGAGTCGCCTCCATGTCGTCGTGGAGATTGTCTCCGTCTTGATCGTGGGCAGGATCGTGGCCGCTGTTCGCGCCCCAATTGGCAATCAAGTCGGATCGATGCTGAGATTCGTGTCGGCACAGATTGGCAAAGAAGTCGATACCACTTGCGCCGCCCCAGCATCCTCCCGCGGCAGAGAAATGGGCACCAACGCCAAGGTAACATCGCCATGCGCCATTCTCGAAACGCGTTCTGCCCGACGGCACGCTACTATCATAGCCCATCGTTCCACTGTAAGCGCTTGTTTGTTTCCAATAGTAGAACCAATTCGGCTGACTACCGTTGGGATTCTGAGTACCGGTTTCATCGAAGAAGACTTTGACACTCTGATCGTTGTCAACGAAACTAGCCGTACCTGTCAGGTTCAGTTCGCCCTGCTGACCGGCAACATGAGGACCGTCAATACTAACGTATAGAGTCTTGGCCCCCCATGATGAATTGCTCGTTGGCCAAGGGCTTGGCGATGGCATTGTTCCACTATTACTATTGGCAAGATCAACATCCGCAGTACCTATGAGTACATGCCAGTCGATCTTGTTGCTGCCGCTCACGCCGGCTGGAAGTGCACTTGCAGCCACGTTGCGAACGGCATCGAAGCACAGACGCATACTATTGCCGACTTGTGTAACATTGATGCCACTAATGGCATGAACGCTAAGATTAGACGAGTCCTTGTCGGCACCGCAAGCATTACAGTCGACATGCAAGTACGGTGAGCGATTGCCGGCTTTCGCGCCACTATATGCATGGCTCACTGCTGCCCCATTGGCACTATCTCCGTCTCCGAAGTGCCAAGTGTAGGTCAGGTCCGGGGCTTCACAGGTGCAGGTCGCCGCACCCTTGAACGCAACAGACAAGTCCGCATCGGCATAGCCCGAGGTAACCTCGGTGCTATTGGTCTTATCGGTCATCTTGCATTTCGTTATCGTGATCGTCCCGGCCACGGCGGCTTGAGAAACCAACAGCAAACCCATCAGTGTCACAACTGCCAAGATACAACGTCCTCTCCGACAACTCATGTCCTTCTCCTTTTCTTGATTTGTCTAATGACCACAAGAAAACCGCTAACCGCCAATAGATGGGCTGCTACCACGAACATCACAGTACGTCCACGGTTCCGGTTGCCCGTCTGCCGATTCGGCGACACTTTGCGAGGAGTATTACGGGAATCAACCTCAAACTGGTGGAACCGCTCCACGTCTTCCGCGTATTGTGGAAATACTTTTCGCAAGTGATCGACGCGCTGTTTGGCACCAGCATCCTGCTCCAGGGCCAATTCACACTTAACCAGTTGCTCCTGGGCTGATAAGTAGAGTTTATGGTCCTCGCCGTACTGGCCATTGGCGGTTTCTTCCGGCTTCGGGATACGGGACAACCACTCGATGGCCTCTGCGGGATCGTGCCGCGATTGTGCGTGAATCAAGCCCAACTCGAAGATAATCCTTGTCTCTTCGGACGTACCAGCGAACTCGCGCACGGTCTGCTGCATCAACCCAGCAGCTTCGTCCGCCTTTCCCATGAACACGAAAAATCCGCTCAAACGCACGGCGCAGTAAGCCGCAATTTCCGTATGTGGATAGTGATCAATGACCTCCTGATACGCCTGAACCACTTCAGCCACTTCTGCGTCAACCTGACCTTGACTGAGTTCTAGCCTCTCGGCTCTCTCCTGCGGTGGGCCTGACAACTGCTCTTCAAGTTTCGCCCGCATAAGATCGGCACGGTCTCTGGCAGAGATTGCCGCGGAGCGATTCTTCCCCCACAACTTCTTGATCGGAATCGACTCGACTCCAAAGCCGTTCTCGGCGCAGACAACAGCCA
>JAAEPW010000057.1 GCA_024232355.1 Chloroflexota bacterium
ATTTGTCGAGGCCGAGTTTAATGATCCCGGCCTGGATAATCCCCGCTCGGTCGTCGTCAGCCCCAATGGCGAGTATGTCTATGTGGCGGGCTATAATGATGACGCTATAATAGTCTTTCGGCGCGATAGCGTCACCGGGCAGCTTGTATGGTTGACTAAAAAGGAAGATGACGTCTCTGGCGTGGACGGTCTGAATGGCGCTCACGGGGTTGCCGTTAGCCCCGATGGCGCGCACATCTATGTGGCGAGCGCCGTGGACCACGCCGTGGCGGTCTTTGAAGTTAATCCCAACGGGCTGCTGATTTTTGTAGAGGCGGAAAAGGACGGCTTTGCCGGCGTCGACGGCCTGTCGAACGCTGTTTCGGTGGTCGTCAGCCCCGATGGCAATCACGTCTATGCGACAGGCTCTTATGACGACGCGGTCGCTATTTTTAGCCGCAACGACACTTCCGGGGCGCTGACTTACACGGGAATGGTTCAGAACAGCATCAACGGCGTAACCGGCCTGGATGGTGCTCGCTCGGTGGCCATCAGTGCAGATGGCGATCACGTCTATGTGGCGAGCGAGGTCGATGATGCCGTGGTGGTCTTTGACCGGAACAGCAGCACCGGGGCGCTGACCTGGGTGGAGATGGAGCAGGACGGCATGGGCGGCGTGGACGGCATAAATGGCGCCTATTCGGTGGCCATCAGCCCAAGCGGCACCAAGGTCTACGTTGCGGGTCATAGCGAAAGTGCCGTGGTGGTCTTTGACCGGAACACCAGCACTGGAAAGCTGATTTATCTTGCGGAAGCAAGAGAGGGCGTCCTCAGCATGGATGGGCTTGACGACGTGACCTCGGTTGCCGTCAGCCCCGACGGACGGCACTGTTATGCGACAGGCTCGGCGGATGATGCTGTGGTGGCGATGCAGTACCTGGCCTGGCCCGGGTCGTGGCTATATTATCGGGGCACGGCGCAGGACGGCGTCGGTGGTGTGGATGGCCTGGATTTTGCCTACTCGGTGACCGTGAGTCCTGATGGCAATCACGTTTATACGACGGGTCTCTTTGACGATGCCGTGACGCTCTTTGAACGAAACCAGATTACGGGGGCTCTGATCTATGTCGATATGTATAGTGACGTGGATGGACAGGCCGACCCACGGGCGGTGGCCGTCAGCCCCGATGGCAGGCACGTCTACACGGCAAGCGACGACGGCGATTCTGTGGCCGTCTTTGGTCGCAGCCACGGCACCGGGCAGCTCACCTACATAGAGTACAAGCAAGACGGTGTTGATGGCGTAGACGGTCTGGATGATGCTCGATCGTTGGTCGTCAGCCCCGATGGCAAGCACGTCTATGTGGCAAGCTATGACGATAATGCCGTGGCGATCTTTGAGCGCAATAGCGCCACGGGCAAGCTGACTTTTTTGGGGATGGAACAAGATGGTGTCGGCGCGGTGGATGGACTGAGTGGCGCTTATGAGGTCGCCATCAGCCCTGATGGACGTTATGTCTATGTGACGGGTTATCAAGACAACGCCCTGGCGCACTTTTGGCGAAACACCGACACAGGCGCTCTGACCTTTTGGGGAGCGAAAAAGAATGGCGAGCTTGGCGTGGACGGGTTGAGCGGCGCTGCTGGGGTCGCCGCCAGTCTCGATGGCAAGCACGTCTATGTGACTGGTTTTGTCGACGACGCTGTGGCGGTTTTTGAGTGGCGGCAAATTAACAACTTTTCTGTGTTGACCTATGTGGAAACGGAAAAGGACGGGGTTGGCGGCGTGAATGGCTTGAATGGCGCTCGCTCGGTCGCCGTCAGCGCCGATGGCGAACACGTCTATGTGACCGGTTTTGAAGAGAATGCCATGGTTGATTTTAGCCGAAACGCGTCTACCGGGGAACTGACCTATCTCACCTCCAGATGGGACGGCGGCGGAGGGGTAGACGGGCTGCGCGGCCCCAGTTCGATCGCCGTGCATCCTTTTACTCACGATATCTTTGTGGCAGGGTTCCAAGAACCGGCCCTGGCGGTTTTTGAGCGTGACAGCGTGAGCGGTGAGCCCGCCTATCTTGGCATGGAAGAGAATGGGGTTAACGGTGTGGTTGGCCTGAGCGGTGTCCGGGCGGTCACCGTCAGCCCCGATGGTTTGCACGTCTATGCGACTGGTTATTTTGACAAGGCAGTCGTGGTCTTGGAACGTTTTTCTACCCGCGTATATTTGCCGCTCGTTCTCAATGACCATTAGAATTGAAGCCGATGGACCAAATATACCGTGAGAGAAAAAAAAAGAGTGGGGAGGGAGGACAGGGGGAGTTTGTCAATGTTTTTTTGACACGGCTTCCTCTTATGGCAACGACGGGTCATAAAAGGGAATAGTCTCATCCCTGAGAACAGCCTTGAGTCCCTTGTCTGAGGTAACTAGCGTCAAATCCATTCCTCTAACTTGTCTTGCGACAACGAGACTACCCGCAATCAAGGCATCATGAGAACCAAAACTATAGCGGTCAGCATATCTCAATAACAAGTCCCGTGCTTTTTGTACGGAAGCAAGGTCCACTTTCAAAACAGTTGCCCGAGTGTTGCCTCTCTTTGCTTCTATGTCTGAGATCAGTTTTTGGATAGCGCGGAAGACTTTGGGTTTCATCTTTCTTCTTCCATGGTGTATCCAGGTGTTTGAGCATTGCGTAATTGTATTGCCGGCGATGATTTCCCGCCCACACTGTTGACGTTGTGAAGGAGAGCCTCTCCGATACTTTCCCAATACAGAATGAATCTCCAGCGACGTGATCTCGGAAATATAGAAAGACACAGTGTTTCCCACCTTGATGTGTTGCGCAAGGTGAAAATAGGATGATGGCCTCGGATATTGGAATAAGAGAAAGTAAGCGTTAGTATCAAGTAGAAATGACATTGGTATGCTCAACGTGC
>JAAEPW010000058.1 GCA_024232355.1 Chloroflexota bacterium
AGGGAGTCAGTCCAAATTTTTAATAATGACATTTTCAAACTTACCATTCCCAAATGCTGGGGTTTGTCACTTGAATACCAGTAAATATGGGGGTGGGCATATTTGAACAAAGGTTTTTATGAGCTGAGGACCGACTCCCTGTATAGATATATTGAATCATCAAATTACCTCACACGGTTTGGATTCACAAATTGTCTCAGCCCCACACCAACTATGCACTCACGTAAACTTGATACTCTTTTATCTTCTCCGCCAATCTTGCAGATAGTAGAGGGCTGGCCTCACCCAGCGAATTGCGTATCTCAATCGCTTCTTCTCTATATCGAGCGATCTTGGGCCGCGTCCAATGTGCCGGAGGAGGCTGCAAGTTGGTGATTCTATCTGCCAACTTGACCATCCACACCTCTCGTGGCTGCTGCTTTATCCGCCTCAAGCTATCCGCCATCCGAAGGTCTTTCTCGACGGTCTCATCCTTGCTCAACGCCAGCACACCATCAGCTATGGCGCTGCCAAACTCTTGTTCTACCTGACGGCACACTATCTCGGTATCTTCTATCACGTCGTGCAAAAGTGCGCATTGGATGGCAAAATCCCCATCGCTTTCCTTTTCCGCGTGGAGAGCGGCGATGATTTCCATACTCACCAGGCTCAAGTGCATCACATAAGGTAGGGCTGTCCCTGGCACCGTTTGCCCCTGATGAGCGTGGGCTGCAAATCTGTAGGCTTTGATATAGAGGTCCTGTGACCAAATATTTGATGTCATCCTCAACTCCTGACATTCTTATTATTCTAATGACACGTCCAGTATATGCCAACTTGGCCTACAAGTCAAAGTTGTGAAAAGTTACAATTTCTTGACAGGCACTATGTTCTATTGTACAATATTCTCTAGTAGAATATCCCAATGTAGAACCTAGAAAGAAGAGGCCCCTTGTGTCAGAAACGAGACTTGCTATTCTATCCCTCCTACGTCACGGACCACTCCACGGATACGAGATCAAAAAAACCTTGGAACGAGAATGCATTGACATGTGGAGCACCATCCCGCTAGCCACAGTCTACAACGAGCTAAACAAGATGGGCCGAGAGGGTCTCATCGAAAAGGCCGGTATCGAAGTTGAGAGCGGCCGCGCCCGGAGTATGTACGACATCACCGAGAACGGCCGCTCTGCTTTTGCAGACATGGTGCGAGAGGTATGGTTGGTACATCAGCCGGTGCCCTTCCCACTCTTCTTTGCCGTGGCGGCCTTGGACGTTCTGCCCCAGGAGGAACTCGTCGAGTTGATTCGCCGCCGCATCCGCATCGTGGAAAAGCAGTGTGAAATCGTAGAACCCCAAGACAAAAGCGGGCACGTGCGTGACGGCCCATTTATGGGCGTTCAAGCAGTGACAGACCGCTTTCGATCCCATTTGCAAGCCGAGTTGGGTTGGCTGCAAGAGCTATTAACACATACAGAAAATGACCTTGCGTGAACTCACGTATCACATAAAAGGAGAAAACCTATGATATCTTTTAGCATGACCGAAGAACAAAAAATGATCGTGGACGCCGTGTCCCGGTTCGCCACCCGTGAGATGCGCGAAGCCGCTCGCGAGTGCGACGAGACAGGAGACATTCCCAAAAAGCTGATCGACACCGCATGGGAATTAGGAATCGTAGCCAGCCATATTCCAGAGGCATACGAGGGCTTTGGCGACGCGCACTCGGCGCTCACAGGTGCACTGGTAGCAGAGGCTCTGGCCTATGGCGACCTGAGCATCGCTATGCACGCGATGGCCCCCGGCCTGCTGGCCCTTTCCATCTTGGAAGGCGGCACCGAGGAACAAAAGAAGGAATACTTGCCCCTCTTTTGCGGTGCCGCGTTCGAGCCAGCTACTGCGGCCCTCATCGAGCCGCGCTACGATTTTGACCCCAACGAGTTGGCAACCGCTGCTACGTTGGATGGGGACGAGTACGTCCTGAACGGCCAGAAATGCTATGTTCCTCTAGCCGCCGACGCCAATCGCTTGCTGGTCTGGGCCACAGAGGACGGCGTGACGCAAGGGTTCATCGTCCCCCAAGGCACGCAGGGCTTGGAGATCGGCGAGAGGGAAAAGAACATGGGCATCAAAGCGCTGGCTACCTACGAACTGACGCTGAACGATTGCCGCGTGCCCAAGGCCAACAAGCTCGGCGGTGAAGCAGGCTGTGATTTCGGCCGCATCCTGAACTATTCGCGGGTTGCGCTGGCAGCGCTGGCCGTTGGAATGGCCAATGCGGCCTACGAGTACGCCCGCGAGTACGCCAAAGAGCGCGAGGCGTTCGGCGAACCGATCGCGTCCCGGCAGGCCATCGCCTTTATGCTGGTCGATATGGCCATCGAGGTAGACGCGACGCGCCTTATGGCTTGGGAAGCGGCCTGGAAGCTAGACCGAGGTGAAGATGCCACCAAAGAGTGTTACCTGGCCAAGTCTTACGCCGACGACATGGTGCTCACCGTTACCGACCAGGCCCTGCAAGTGCTCGGCGGACACGGTTACATCCGCGAGCACCCGGTCGAGTTGTGGCTGCGTAACGGGCGCGGCTTTGTCACCTTTGACGGCATGGCGATGGTATAAGGCCGACCGCAGCGGTCGGACCGAATTGCAAGGAGAAATAAAATGATAGATTTTGAAACACCTAGCGTGATCGAGCGCAGTATGGGAATGATGAAAATGGTGGCCGAAGGCATGATACGCCCCATAGCCCGCCAGTACGACGAGAACGAACACGAAAAACCGTGGGACTATATCAACATGGTGTGGGAAACTCAAAAGCCTATGAACAAGGCAAACCTCGACCGACAGCTTGGCAGAACCAAGCCCAAAGAGGACAAGCCGAAAGAGAAAAAAGACAAACGCCCACCCATTGGCTATATGACGATGGTTCACGTCATCGAGATGATGTCTTGGGGCGACGCCGCCATCTACCTCTGCACACCAGACGCGGGTCTGGCCGGTACCGCCATCGAGGCGGTAGGCACGCCAGAGCAAAAGGAGCGTTTCCTCACCCGTTTTACTGAGGGAGAACCTAAATGGGGCGCGATGGCCATCACCGAGCCGGACGCCGGCTCTGATAC
The DNA here is from genome assembly GCA_024232355.1 of Chloroflexota bacterium. The sequence continues at coordinate 3,099 of JAAEPW010000058.1, forward strand.
CGCCGCCATCAAATGCACGGCCGTGCTGGACCCCGAGACGAACGAGTGGATTTTGAACGGCGAAAAGATTTTCGTCACCAGTGGCCTTATGGCGGCGCAAGAATCCCCCGGCATCCTCGTCGTGTGGGCGACAGTGGACCGTTCGGCAGGACGGGCCGGTATCAAGAGCTTTGTCGTCGAGCAGGGCACACCCGGCATGAGCGTCACCAAGGTCGAGGAAAAGCTGGGTATCCGCGCCAGCGATACGGCGTCCATCGTCTTTGACAACTGCCGCATTCCCTATGACAATATCCTCGGCAACCCAGAAGTGCAGGACAAGACAAAGACCAAGGGATTCAAGGGCGTTATGCAGACTTTTAACGCTTCGCGCCCGCTGGTAGCGGCCAGTGCTATCGGCGTCGGGCGGGCGGCGCTCGAGTTTGTCAAGACGGAACTGGAAAAAAACGGCGTCGAGTTCCCCTACGGCACGCCGCGCCACAAGCTCACCACCGTCCAGCGAGACGTGATGGAAATGGAGGCACAACTCAAGGCAGCCTGGCTGCTCACCCTGCGCGCCGTCTGGATGGCCGATATGAAGATCGGCAACCCCGCCGAGGCAAGTATGAGCAAGGCCAAAGCTGGCGAGGCAGTGACCAAGATCACGCAGAAAGCGGTCGAGCTGCTAGGACCGTTGGGTTATTCGCGCAAGCTGCTGCTAGAAAAGTGGATGCGCGACGCCAAGATCAATGATATTTTTGAGGGCACGGGGCAGATCAACAAACTCGTCGTCGCGCGGCGGATCCTGGAATTTCGCAGCGCTCAACTCAAGTAGGGGCGAGGCATTCCACGTAGGTGTTACGCAGGTTGACCATTTAACCCCACGCTAAGGCTCTATCTGTGATGAGCGACTGATGGGAATGCCTCGCCCCTACAGGACAATAACGACAAAATAAGGAGGAATAATTATGGGTTACGCAAAGCAAAGCGGCATTAATCGTGTGGCCGTCATCGGGGCGGGGACGATGGGGGCAGCGATTGCCGCTCACATGGCCAACATCGGCATCCCCGCCTACCTGCTAGACATTGTCCCGCGAGAGCTGACGGCCAAAGAGGAAAAGAAAGGACTGACGCTCGACCATCCGGCGGTGCGCAACCGCATCGTCAACGAAGGATGGCAACGCTGCGTCAAGGCCCGTCCGGCCAACCTCTTTGCCAAGGACCTGGCAGAGCGCGTCACACTGGGCAACCTGGAAGACAATTTTGACTGGCTGGGCGAGGTTGATTGGATCATTGAGGTGATCGTCGAGCGGCTCGACATCAAGCAGCAGCTTATGGAGCGCATCGAGGCGGTCCGCAAGCCGAACTGCATCGTCACCACCAACACATCCGGTATCCCCATCAAGGACATTGCCGACGGGCGCTCGGACGAATTCAAGGCCCACTTTTTTGGGACGCACTTTTTCAACCCACCCCGCTACCTCAAGCTGCTAGAGATCATTCCCCACGAGACAACCGATCCAGCGCTCATCGAATTTATGAAAGAGTTTGGCACGCGGACGTTGGGCAAAGGTGTGGTGGTCTGCAAAGACACGCCTAACTTTATCGCCAACCGTTTCATCTCGATTGCCGGAACCTACACGATAAACTATGCGATGGACAACGGCTATACGATCGAAGAGGTAGACGCCCTCACCGGGCCGATTATCGGCCATCCCAAGACAGCCACGTTCCGGCTGAACGATCTGGTGGGCATCGACGTCCTGGCCCACGTGAGCGGCAATCTCTACCCGGCAATTGCCCACGACCCCTACCGCGAGGAACTCAAACACGAAAAAATGACGAGCCTCATCCAGAACATGCTGGAGCACAAGTGGCTGGGCAACAAGACCAAGCAGGGCTTTTACAAACGGGTAGACACTGAGAAGGGGCGCCAATTCTGGATCCTGGACCCCGAGACGATGGAATATCAACCAGCGACCAAGCCGCGCTTTGATTCGGTGGGCAAGCACCGGAAGGTGGAAGACACGGGCAAGCGGATCAAGCTACTCTGCGCCGAAGAGGACCGCGCCGCCAAGTTCATCTGGGACACCACCGCCTTTAGCCTCAACTATGCCGCCAGCGTCATCCCCGAGATCGCTGACGACATCGTCTCTATCGACAATGCCAACAAGTGGGGCTTTATGCACGAGATGGGGCCGTTCGAGATATGGGATGCGCTGGGCGTGGCCGAGTCTGTAGAACGGATGGAGGCCGATGGATTGACGGTCGTGCCGTGGGTCAAAGAGATGCTGGCTGCTGGGTTTGGCAGCTTTTACAAAAAAGAAAACGCCAAGCTGCATTATTATGACCCAGCCAGCAAGAGCTACATCGCCGTGGAGGATGATCCCAGAGCATTCATCATCAAAGACGTCAAAGCGGATGAAAATCGCGTCATCGCCAAGAATGGCAGCGCCAGTTTGGTGGACATCGGCGACGGCGTCCTCTGCCTCGAATTCCACTCCAAGATGAACGCCCTGGACACAGACATATTCAAGATAGCAGCCCAAGCCAGAGAAGAGTTGGAGAAGGATTGGGTGGGATTGGTCATCGGCAACCAAGGTGAGCATTTCTGCGCCGGGGCCAATATTTTTGTGATCGCCATTGCCGCGCAGCAGGGCGAGTGGGATCAACTAGAATCAGTAGTCAAGTTGGGCCAAGATACCCTGATGGATTTTCGCTACTGCCCTAAACCGGTGGTCAGTGCGCCGTTCGGCATGGTGCTGGGCGGCGGGGCCGAGGTGATGATGGGCGCGTCGGTGATCTGCGCCGCGTCGGAGGCATACATCGGTCAGGCAGAGGTAGGGGTAGGCGTGGTGCCGGCTGCGGGCGGCTGCAAGGAACTGCTGCGCCGCGTCGTCTCGCCGGTGATCAAGCGCACACCCAATGCCGACCCGCTCCCCTTTATGCAGCGCATATTCGAAATGATCGCCATGGCCAAGATCAGTGCCAGTGCGGTCGAGGCCCAGCAGTGGGGTTTCCTCACCAATTCCGACCGGATCATGATGAACCGCGACCACCTGTTGAACGAAGCCAAGCACATGGTGCTAGAGATGGCCGCTTCAGACTTTCGCCCGCCGGTGCGCGGCAAGAATATCTGGGCGATGGGCACCAACGGTCTGGCCGCGCTAGATATCATGGTTTGGGGGCTGAGGGAAGCTGGTTACGCATCCGAGCACGACGCCCTCATCGCCAACAAGGTCGCCCACATTCTCTGCGGCGGCAAGCTCTCCAAGCCCCAGTGGGTAGACCCGCAATACATCCTCGACCTGGAGCGAGAGGCTTTCCTCTCACTGTTGGGCGAGCAAAAGACGATTGACCGCCTCTGGCATATGCTCAACAAGGGCAAGCCATTGCGAAATTAAAAATTAGGAATTCGGAATTGCGAGCTGCGATAGATGCGCGGGAAAGACGATGAATAACAGGCCAGGGAGTTTCGAAGAATGGCGAGATGATGTCGCGGGCAGGATAAGCTCATCACCGCTGTGGAACTCGATAGGCTACCAGAAGACGCTGTTCTTGTACGATCTCGTCTGGTTTGATTGCGAGAAATTGATACAAGACTTGAGAGGAAAAGCAATCGCACAACAGTTGATACGCAGTATTGGCTCGATCAGTGCCAATATGGAAGAGGGCTATGGCCGTGGGTTTGGCAAGGATTATGCCCGTTTCCTGAGCTATTCTCTCGGTTCCGCCCGCGAGACGCAAGGTTGGTATTTTCGGGCCAAGCACCTGCTGTCAGAAAGTGTTGCGTCACATCGCTATGCTCTGGTAGATGAAATCATTGCTCTCCTAGTCACAATCATCAAACAGCAAAAAAAGACAAAGTAAGAATCGCGAGTTGCGAATTCGCAATTCCGAACTCACAATTCGCATATTTGCACAAGGAGTAAAGAAATGATAAAAGAAGCCGTAATCGTATCCGCCGCCCGTACCGCCGTGGGCCGGGCCAAGCGGGGAACGTTAGCAGACGTGCGGCCCGACGAGATGGCCGCTGTGGTGATCAAAGAGGCGCTTGACCGGGCCACACCGGTCGAGGCGCAAGACGTAGAAGATGTGATTATCGGATGCGCTTTCCCCGAGGGGGAGCAAGGAATGAACGTGGCCCGCGTTGCGCTGCTGCGAGCCGGTCTGCCCTACACCGTGCCCGGGCAGACCGTCAACCGGTTCTGCTCCTCCGGTTTGCAGACCATCGCCCTGGCTGCCCAGCAAATTATGACGGGCTTTGGCACCTGCATCATCGCTGGTGGCGCCGAGTCGATGAGCATGGTGCCCATGATTAGCAACAAGTTTGCGCCCAACCCCTGGATGGCCGAGAACTATCCCCAGGTGTACGCCAGTATGGGGCAAACGGCCGAGAACGTGGTAGCCAAGTACGACATCAGCCGAGAGGATCAGGATGCCTTTGGCTACCGCAGTCATATGCGGGCCATCGCAGCCCAGGATGCGGGCAAGTTTGAGGATGAGATCGTGCCGCTGGAATTCGAGCGAGTGGAGCTAAAGAACGGCAAAGCCGTAGCTCGAACCGTCGTTTTTGACGCCGACGAAGGTCCCCGGCGTGACACGACGATGGAAGCAATGGCCAGACTGCGACCGGCCTTTGCCCCCAAGGGCAGTGTGACCGCCGCCAACTCGTCACAAATGTCCGACGGTGCTGCCGCAGTGATGGTGATGGAGCGGGAAAAGGCCGAGTCGATGGGCCTCAAGCCGCTGGCCCGCTTTGTCGGCTTTGCCGTGGGCGGCGTCCCGCCAGAGATCATGGGTATCGGGCCGATCATCGCCATACCTAGGGTTTTGGAACTCACTGGCCTGTCCTTGGACGACATCGGCTTGATCGAGTTGAACGAGGCGTTTGCCTCCCAATCGCTGGCTGTCGTCCGCGAGTTAGGGCTGGACGAGGAGATCACCAACGTCAACGGCGGGGCCATCGCTCTTGGGCATCCCTTGGGCTGCACCGGGGCCAAGCTGACGGTCCAACTCGTCCACGAGATGAAGCGCCGCGACGTCCAGTTTGGTATGGTCACGATGTGCATCGGTGGCGGTATGGGGGCAGCGGGCATCCTAGAGAATCTGCCCTAAACTCGTACAGTTCAGTCAAGGTCATTAAAACTGTAGAGTGAGCATTCCCAAATGCGAAACGGGGGGTGTCAAAGCCGTTCGCACGAGGGTGTGCTCACTCCTTTTTCGGTATCCTCTACCGGAATGTTTCAAAAAATACCAACTCGTCCAGCTCCTTTTTGGGTGGAACCTCTGGCCAACTTTCTGGCACACCAATAGGCAAAAGGCATACACGCTTGTAATTATCCGGTGTCCCCAAGACTTTGCGAGTCACTTCCTCAGGAACAGAATCCGTGGTAAAAACCGTCCCGTAACCCAGCGCACGTGCGGCGAGGATCAAATTACTTGCGGCCAGCGGCCCATCGTGAACATTGTAGCTGGGATAATCCGAGTTGGAATCCACATACACGACGATGTAGACAGGAGCCGAGAGGAACTCGCCATAATATTCGCGCATTTCTTCTCGCTTTGCGTCTATCTCCTCCGAGGTAGTGGTATTCTCCCGCTCCTTGTATCTTTCCATGCTCGTGGAGAGGCATTCCTCTTTTAGCTGATCTAGCTTGGCACGATCTCGAATGACCAGAAACTTCCACGGTTGTTGATTACCGGCCGTCGGCGCAAAACGGGCAGCATCGATCATTTTGGTGACGTGTTCTTTAGGAACCGGTGTTGATTTGAACTTGCGCACAGAACGACGGTTCTGTATAACGTCAAAAAACAATGCATTGGTCTTCACTTTGTCTCCTTATCGTTTGGATTATTGAGGCTCTTGGCTGATCTCTTTGATATGTTTGTACAATTTATCCACAAGCCTTTCAAACTCGTCTAATTCTTGCTCATCAAAGCATGAAAGAGGATCAAGAGTTGAAACAATGGATCCCCAAGCGGACCGTTGTATCGCAACAAGCTTTACCTTCCCTGCTTTGGTTGTGCTCACACGCGAACGTCTCCGATTTTGGGTGTCTTGTTGTCGTTCCACCCATCCCTGTTTCTCCATATTTCTTACGATCACCGTTACTGTTGGACGATCGCAAAAAAGTTGGCTGGCGATCTCTGCCGGATACATAAAGTCCCTTTCCGCCAGTCGTTCAAGAAGAAAGAATTGCTTCACTGTGATGTCATGCGATGCCAGGTTTTTCTGAAAATAACGCTTCCTGGTCAGGAACACGATTTGCAGTTTCTGCATTACGGAGAGTTGGCCTGTATCTTGATCAGTCATAATTCCTCATTCATTCGATATATATAGTTAGAACTCTAACTATAATTATATCACCAGTTCCTTGTTCGTCAAGGGGCAAAGCAATCCTAACACCGAGTCTGAAGATTGTCACAGCCGAAAAGTACTGTTTGTCACTGGCATATCCAGGGCGAATGGATATACTGATACTGGGTGCACAAAGAGCACTCCCTGCGAGTATGTGAAACGCGGCGGGACATTGATCGCAATTCACGCCAAGTCAGGTAACTTTCAATCTCACAATTTGATATGGAGGAACGAACTAGTATGACTGAAGAACTAAATCCCTTTGCCATTGCACAACATCAGTTGGATCAAGCGGCCAAGATTATGGACCTGGATCCGGCGACGCACGAACTGTTGCGCTGGCCACTGCGTGAGTTGCACGTCACGCTCCCGGTACGGATGGACGACGGCGTAACCAAGATTTTCCATGGTTTCCGTGTCCAGTATAACGATTCTCGTGGCCCCACAAAGGGTGGCATCCGCTATCACCCTGACGAGACCATCGACACTGTCCGCGCCCTGGCGGCCTGGATGACGTGGAAGACATCCGTTGTTGACATCCCTCTGGGTGGCGGCAAGGGTGGCATTATCTGCAACCCCAAAGAACTGTCCGAAGGCGAACTGGAACGGCTGAGCCGGGCCTACATCCGCCAGGTTGGCAAGATCATTGGTGAAGAGATCGACGTGCCCGCCCCCGACGTCTATACCACGCCTCAGATCATGGCTTGGATGATGGATGAGTATTCATTTATGCGTGGCTACAATGTCCCCGGCGTCATCACTGGCAAGCCCATCCCTCTCGGTGGCTCCCAAGGCCGTGGCGATGCGACCGCCCGTGGCGGCGTATTCTGCGTCCGCGAAGCTGGCAAGGTCCTGAACATTGAATTGGAAGGCGCCACCGCCGCCGTCCAGGGCTATGGTAATGCCGGGCAGTTCGGTCACATTCTGGCTGTGGAACTGCTAGGACAAAAAGTCGTCGCAGTCTCAGACTCTAGGGGTGGCATCTACAACGCCGATGGCCTAGATGCACAAGCCGTCATCGCCCACAAGCAAGAGACTGGATCAGTCATCAACTTCCCCGGCTCCAAGAGCATCACCAACGAAGAACTGCTCGAACTGGATGTGGTCGTGCTCTACCCGTCCGCGCTGGAGAACCAAATCACCGCTGGCAACGCCAAGAACATCAAGGCCAAAATCATAGCAGAACTCGCAAATGGCCCCACCACACCAGAGGCAGACGAGATTCTCTATAACAACGACATTTATGTCATTCCCGACTTTTTGTGCAACGCCGGTGGCGTGACCGTTTCTTACTTTGAGCAAGTACAGAACGCCTACGACTATTACTGGGAAATCGAAGAGGTTCACGAACGGCTGGATAAGAAAATGACCGCCGCCTTCCACGCCGTGCACGAAGCAGCTCAAAAGTACAACATTGACAACCGTATGGGCGCTTACGTCGTGTCCGTAGCTCGCGTGGCCGAGGCCTGCAAGCTGCGCGGTTGGGTATAGATCGTTAAACGTTAGTTCAACAGTAGCCATTTAAAGCCCCCGCCATCAGGCGGGGGCTTTGTATTTGACTTTGCTTGGCTTTTAGGGTAATATAACCGCACGTTCTTCAACCCACAGCCATTAATTAAAGGAGGTTATCATGTACCACAAAGTGATCATTGCCGGATATCTCGGACGTGACCCAGAAATGAGATACACTCAAGACGGCACCCCGGTCACCAACTTTTCGGTAGCGACCAGTCGAAAATGGAGCCGCCAAGACGGTACCCAGGTGGATGAAACAGTCTGGTTCCGCGTCAGCGCCTGGCGACGACAGGCTGAGACGTGCAACGAATACTTGAAAAAAGGCTCAGCAGTGCTCGTTGAGGGCCGCCTACAGCCCGACGACAATGGTAACCCGCGCACTTTTACGCGCAACGACGGATCGGCCGGGGCATCGTTCGAGATAAGGGCACAAACCATCAAATTCCTACCCGGTAGGCGCGAAGGCACCGGCCCAAGCATGTCCGACGAGCCTCCGCCCCCCGAACCAGGAGAGGAAGAAATTCCCTTCTAGGCCGTCTCTTGGCGTACGATGACCAATTACAAGTCAACGCAATAGCGGCACAGCGCAGACCGCCGCTCCTGTAGCGGCGGTCTATCTTTGCCCAGCCCAACACACGGATTTCAGAAAAGTCAAATCAATCCATGTGCTCACCCAGGAGATCATTTATGAAGAAAAAACACCCGCGCCAGATGCAGGTCAACGTCCAAGTACCACCAGATCTGGACGCCGTCTATTCCAACCTAGCCCTGATCACCCACTCAGCCTCCGAAGTCATCATAGATTTTGCCCGCATACTGCCCAACGTACCCAAGGCCAAGGTTCACGCGCGCATCGTCACCACTCCGCTGCACGCCAAGCTTTTGCTGCAAGCGTTGAGCGAAAACCTGAAAAAGTACGAGGCCCAGTTTGGCGAAATCAAAACACACAACAGAGGTGAGGCCCTCGCCCAACAATTCTTTGGCACCAACAAGCCGCCTCAACTCCCAGAATCATAATCTCTGAGGTCAATATGAACCATTATCTAGAAACAGTTGCCGAACGCATACAGGCCGATTTTAAGACCCGCAACGGTGTCCGAGACGAAACATTGCGCCGCTCCCGCGAGTTGATCCGGATATGCGCAACTGCCATCCGCGCCAGCCACCGCGATGAATGGGATTCCGCCCGCGAGTTGCTGACCCAGGCCGATGCAGTCGCCGAAGAAATCCGCCAATCCACCGCCCCCTACCCCAAGTTATTGCACGCCGGTTATACTCAGGACGCACTGAAGGAATTAGTCGAGGCTCACATCACTCTGGCGCTTGCCGGCTCCACGTCCATCCCGGAACCAGAAACGTTGCAGGTGGCCTATCCAACTTACCTGAATGGGCTTTGTGAGGCCGCCAGCGAGATGCGACGCCGCTGCCTGGACGAACTGCGACGCGGCAATACAGTCGAGGCCGAACGGTTGCTGGGAGCGATGGACGAAATCTACGACATGCTGGGCACTTTTGACTTTCCCGATGCCATCACCGGCGGGCTGCGCCGTCGCGTAGACCAACTGCGCGGTGTGCTGGAACGCACACGCGGCGACCTGACCAACAGCCTGCGCCAGGATCGGCTAATCCGCGCTCTGCACGATTTTGAAGAACGTGTGGGGGATGGGGAAAATAACGGATAGACAAAATGAGCGGTGACCGGGTCATTCGGGCCAGTGAGATTGGGCAGTACACCTACTGCGCTCACGCTTGGTGGTTGAGCAGTGTGGAGGGATTGCCATCGTCTCACCAGCAAGAAATGGCAGCGGGTGAGATAGTCCATCGTCGCCACGGGCGAGGAGTAAGTGTTTCCTTCTGGCTGAATCGGCTGGCATACGTTGTGTTGCTGCTGGCAGTGGTCGCTGGGATCGTGTGGCGGGTGAAATAGTTGGTCTTTGATGGCACTTTGGTTCTTTGGCCTGCTGATATTGGGATTGTTGCTGCTCTGGTTGGCGCGACGCGGCCACGCGCGCAGCGGACTACCCCAGGGCCGTGTGATTTATACCGACACCGGAGGGTGGAACCGGCTGGAACGCCCGCTTTTTTCGCAGGAATTCCGCCTTACCGGCAAGCCCGATTACCTGGTGGCCGATAGAGCCGATGTCATCCCCGTCGAGGTCAAATCGAGCCTCGCTCCGGCCCAACCCCGCCCCTCGCACATCCTCCAACTGGCCGCGTATTGCCTGTTGGTCGAGGAATGCTACCAGCGCAGACCACCTTACGGCATCATCAAATACGCCGACCACGCCTTTGAGGTAGACTATACGCCCGAATTGGAAGACGAACTGTTGGCAACATTGGATGATATGCGAGACGACTTGGATCACAATGACGCCCCTCGCAACCACGACGAACCCGTTCGCTGTCAATTCTGCGGCTACAATCAACACTGTGAACAAAATCTGATATAACCGCGTGGAAAATCTCACACATCACGGATCAAAACCATGTCTAAAACACTATTAGCTATTTTTGCCCATCCTGACGACGAATCCTTCGGCCCGGGCGGCACTCTGGCCAAATACGCCGCCGAGGGCGTAAACGTACACCTCATCTGCTCCACGATGGGTGAAGCGGGTGAAAGCGACATCGCCGACCTGGGCAAGGCTGACCCAGGTCAGTGCGAAGAATATGAGGACCTGGCCTGTCGGCGTGAAAAAGAGTTACGCTGCGCGGCGTCCATCCTGGGACTGACGGAACTGCACCTCCTGGGCTATCGCGACTCGGGGATGATGGGTTCCCAGGACAACTTTCACCCCCGCGCCCTGGCGCAGGCCGACCCAGACGCACTGGCCGAGCAAGTCGCCGACTTGATGCGCCGCTTGCGTCCGCAGGTAGCCTTGACCTTTGATCCCTACGGCGGCTACGGTCACCCCGATCACATCGCAATGCATCGTGCCACCATCGCCGCTTTCGAGCGCTTGCCACCAGCCGAACGCCCGCAAAAACTCTACTTTAGCACCTTCCCCCGGACCGCCTTGCGTTGGGCCGTGCGCCTGATGCCGCTCTTTGGTCTGAATCCAGAGGCGATAGGCAAAAATAAAGATATCAACCTGCGGGCCGCGCTGGAACACGAACTGCCAGTCACGACACGCATAGACATCGGCGACTATTACGAGATCAAGCAGCAAGCGGGCGCTTGCCATTCCAGCCAACTCTCCGGGCCGGGATCATTCTGGGGACGGATGCCGCGCTGGTTGATGCGCCGCTTGCAGTCTGTGGAAACGTTCTACCGGGCCGCGCCGTCGTTTCAACTGGGCGCGTCAGTGGAACGTGATTTGTTTGATGGGGTCACGTAGGTTGGGTTTGCTACCCAACCGGTATGAGCATACAAAACCAAACGACAGGTAGCCAACCCACCCCACAAGGAGTTCACCATGCGCATATTTGTAACCGGATACAAAGGACAACTAGGCCAAGCGCTCTACGCGGCATTGGCCGAACACACCCTATCAGGCTGCGACCTGCCGGAATTGGACATCACCGACCGGCAGGCCATCAGCGCCGCCATCACCGACTTTGCGCCCGACGTGGTGATCCATCCCGCCGCCTGGACCAACGTAGATGGCTGTGCCCGCGATCCTGATAAAGCATATCGCATCAACGCAATGGGCACGCAAAACATCGCCCTGGCCTGCGCTGCTTGCGATGCCGCGATGGTCTATGTCAGCACCAACGAGGTCTTTGACGGGACAGCCACGGAACCCTGCCGGGAGTGGGACGCGACCAACCCGATCAACGCCTACGCCAAATCAAAGACCGCTGGCGAATGGTTCGTGCGCCACTTGCTGAACCGTTTTTACATCGCCCGGACCTCCTGGCTCTATGCTCCCGGCGGGCGCAACTTTAGCAATCCCCATCGCATCATCGAGTTGGCCGAAAAACACGGCGCGCTCAAGGTGGTGACCGACGAAGTCGCCAACCCCTCCTACGCCCTCGATCTGGCGGCTGCCATCGCGGCCCTGATCCAAACCAGAGCTTACGGCGTCTATCACCTGGTCAACGCCGGTTACTGCTCTCGCCACGAGTACGTCTCTGAGGTGCTGCGTATGGGCGGGCAAGAGCACATCCCTGTTGAGCCTATTACGCTGGATGATTTCGAGCGCGCGTCTACCCCACCCCGCTTTGCGCCCTTGGCCAACACCGCTGCCGCCGCATTAGGCATCACCCTGCGCCCGTGGCAAGAGGCTGTGCGGGAATTCCTCACATCCCAATGAACCAACCGCCATTCCACCTGATCAGCGTCGTCATTCCCAACTGGAACGGCGCGCACCATCTCCCCACTTGCTTGGAGAGCTTGCGCCGTCAGACCTATCCGCACGTCGAGGTCATCGTCGCCGACAACGGCTCTACCGACGAGTCGCTGGAACTGCTGGCCTGCGATCATTCTGAGGTGCGAGTGCTGCCGTTGGGAGAGAACTTGGGATTCACGGGGGCGTGCAACGCCGGAATGCAGGCCGCGCAGGGAGAATTCGTTGCTCTCCTGAACAACGACACTGAAGCCGATCCACGATGGCTGGAAAAAGTTGTCGCCGCCTTTGAGCGCCACCCGCAAGCCGGACTCGTCGCCTCCAAAATGCTGCTCTTTGACCAGCGCGACACTTTTCACACAGCGGGCGACTTTTACCGCGTGGATGGCACACCGGGCAACCGGGGAGTGTGGCAAAAAGACGCGGGCCAGTACGACCAAGAGGAGTATGTCTTTAACGCCTGTGGAGGAAGCGCGGCCTATCGCAAGACAATGTTGGAGCAGGTCGGCCTATTGGACCAGAGCTTCTTTTTTTCATGTGAGGATCTAGACTTGGCCTGGCGCGCCCAATTGAGCGGTTGGCAATGCATCTATACACCCCATGCCGTCATCTATCACAAACTGAGCGCCACCGGTGGCGGAGTGACCGCCAGCTTTTACGACGGGCGTAATTTCATCTACCTGCTGGTCAAGGACTATCCCGGCGATCTCTGGCGCACCCACTGGCGAGCCATTCTGCGCGCGCAACTCGGCATCACGGCTGAGGCATTGCGGGCCTGGCGAGGAGCAGCGGCGCGGGCGCGAATTCGAGGGCAACTGACTGGGCTTTTGGGTATCCCAAGAATGCTCCGCAAACGCCAGGCGGTTCAGCGCAGCCGAACGGTTGACCGAGCATATCTCGAACACATCCTGACCGGGAACAACGAAACCCCTTGACGCACTATTTCCTTGCGCGTTTACTTTGCGCAAATTCGTACAAGATTTCCTGGCGAGTGACCACATTCTTCAAAAACGAGCGTCGCATTTCCAAGTCGGTGATCTTGGCCGCTTGCTCTTGCAGCAAACGGTGTGCTTTGTCCAAGACGTCCTGCGCACGAGGCTCCTGGCTGGCACGTAAGATACGGATACAAGTCAAGTAAACTCGGAAAGGCTCCTCAGTACCACCGAGGGTATGGCTCTCTAGATGGCTCAAAATCTTTTCGACGTGGGCCCGAGCCTGAGATAGATTACCCTCGGCCAGACGTATGCGGGCCAATCCAGCCAAAGGCTCCATAGCCAGACTGTGCTCGCCCAACTCGCACCGCAGCGTATAGGCACGTTGGTAATAGTTGGCAGCTTGTTGCATGCGGCCCAGGCCCGCCAGCGCGTGGCCCAGGTTCGTCAAGGCATATCCCTGGTAACGACGGTCGCCGGTTTCCTGCACGATGCGCAACGCCTCTTGGCTGTGTTCCCACGCGGCCCCATCGTCACCCAACTGGTGGAAAAGCAAAGCCAGATTGGCCATCGTATAGCCCTCTAGCCCCCGCCCACCGACCTCGTGGCTCACGCTGATCCCCTGCTCGAGATAGGTTCTGGCTTTGTCATAGTAACCCAGGTGCGTAAATACGAGACCCAAGTTGAGGAGCACAACCCCCTCCCTCCGTCGATTGCCAATCTCGTGACAGAGATGCAATGCCTGATCAAAGCACGTCTTGGCCTCGACAAGCTCGACTTGGAAGTAAAAGACCACGCCAAGGTCGTTGAGCGACTCGCTCTCACCGCGCCGGTCGCCAATCTCGCGGCAGATGTGCAGTGCCTGGCCGTAATAGGCTCTGGCCTCAGTATACTTGCCTTGATATTCAGACACAATACCCAAATTGCGCAAACTATCCGCCTCTACCTGACGCAACCCCACCAACCGGGCCAGCTTTAAGCCTTGCTCAAGCCGCGCCCGAGACGCCTCATAATCCCCCCGTCGCCAGAGAGCCACTCCCAACCGCTGGCACCCCAGCGCCTCGCGGCTCACGTCCTCGACCGCTTGGGCCAAGTCGATGGCCGACTGAGCCGCCGCTATAGCCGCCACATAGTCGCTGGTTGCCTCAGCATAGTGCGCCCGACGCAGGGCCACCTCGGCCCGCAGCCCATTATCATCCAGGGCTTGGGCCAGCTTTTCCAAAGCCACTAGGTCTTGATCCTGCTCCTCGCGGGCCCCCTGCAAATCGTACACCTTTTCGCGAACCAGCAAGAGATTGTAACGCAACACCTGTTCATCCTGCGGTGCCAGGTCGAGCGCGCGGATCAAGTAGCGGACCACCTCTACATTGGCAAACCTTTCTGCTGCTTGTTCTCCAGCCTGCCGCAAATAGACCACTGCCTGCTCGATTTGTCCTGCTCTTTCCAGGTGATCGGCAACCAGGCCCAGATGTTGGTCCACCTCGGCATCGCTGTGGTCCAACAGCCACGCCGCCACTTGACCGTGGTGCTCGCGTCGCGCCTCGCGCGGAATGCTCTCGTACCCCACCTCCCGCACCGTGGGATTGAGGAACAAATACTCGGGCTCTCCAACAAAGGCCGTCTCGTTCCGAACGGCCACCAATCCCTGCTCCGCCAAGTCTCCCAATACTGCCCTCACCTGCGCCCGAGGCACCCGCCCCACTTGCGCAATGCTGCCCTCCCAGAATACCAAACCCACCACCGCCGCCCATGCCAACGTCTCCCGCGCCTCATCTGACAACTGGACCAACCGTCGCTCTACCACTTGGCGGATGGACTCGGGCAACTTGGCCTTTTGCAACGCTTGCCCATCCACCTGCCAGCCCGCTACCGTCCGCCGCAGCACTTGGCCCTCTGCCGCCAATGATCGAATCAACTCTTGCACGAAAAAAGCATTGCCCCCTGTGGTCTGTTGCACCCGCTCCATCAACAGCGCCGGCACCTGCTCCAACCCCAACATCGAGCGGACCAAATCAGCCGTAACATCGGTGGACAGGGTTTGTAACGGAATACGCTGCACTTGATCACCAGACAGTGAAAGCAATGGATTCTCAGGACCAATCTCGTCACTACGATAGGTCGCACACACCAATAGACCTTTTGGCACAGAAACCCGCGCCAAGAAACCCAGCATCTCTAGCGTGGCCTCTTCTGCCCAATGTACGTTCTCGATCACAATCACCGTAGGCCGCAAGCACGCCGCCGCCCGCATCACACTCGCGATAGCATTGTTTAACCGTAACCGTGCTGCTTGTGGTTCGAGATCCGCGGGAGGCGTCAGACCCGCCATGTATTCCCGTTCCCACAACTCGGGCAGCAGTGCCGTTAACACCGGCCCCACCTGCTGCATTGTCTTGGTGCTCGCCCCCTCGACATAACGCACCAACACCCGTAGTGCCTCCCGCCAGGGCTGGTATGCGCTCCCGCCGCGCTTCACACACTGCCCCCATACCACCCGCGCCCCTTCCAGCTCGGCCTTTACTTCCAGCTCTATGACCAACCGTGATTTGCCTACCCCGCTCTCTCCACTGATCAATATCAGCTTGCCCGTGTCCGACTGGGCTTGCTCCCACAGGGCCTGGAGCATCTCGATTTCCCCCTCACGATTCACAAAGCGCGTTCGCAGGGCATAACTCTCCGCTGTCTCGCGCGTCTCTAATGCATACGTGCTCCCCATACCCCTATTTATTGCCTCAATTACTTCATTGGCACTGGCATACCGCTTTTCGGGAGCGATCGCCAGCAATTGCGCGATCACATTACCAATGTTTACCCAATCCAGCCCTTTCAATGCTTCGCGCAGCATGAGCCTGATCAGATGCTCGGCGCCAAACATAAACTCGGGAGCCTCCCCCACTAGCAGAACATACCATAACGCCCCCAGGCTGTACAGATCGGCGCGGTGGTCAACCGGACGCGACTCTTTCATCTCTGGCGCAGAATAGCCCGGCGAATAGTAGCACGTCCGCGCCTCCGGCGACCTGATCTCGAGCGCGATGCCAAAGTCTACGATTTTGATCTGCCCGTCTACCATCAACACATTCGCCGGTTTGAGATCGCCGTGGATCACGCCCCGGCTGTGCAAATAGGCCAGCGCTCGACAGACCTGCACAATGATGGGCACACTATCGCCAGGCGTTAACTGGCGTCCGTACAGTTCTAGATCTTGCCCCTCAATCCACTCCATCGTGAAATACAACCCACCCTCAATCATGATGCCATAATCATAGACCGAGACCAGATTAGGATGGCGCAATTGGGTCAACAACTGGAACTCGCGTCGAAAATACTCCACCCGCTCGTGTCTCTCTCCCGCTCCTTCCAAACGCACCATCTTGAGAGCTACCACATCGCCGTCCTGCGCATCGTCAGCCACGCGGTAAAGGGTACCCATCCCACCCTTGCCGATCACATCCAATACGCAGTATCGGTTCTCGATCAGTTCTCCAATCTCAAATCTCGTCTCTACCATTTGTCTCTCCTGAATCACTATTCGGCCCGACCGCTGCGGTCAGCTTTCGCCATTCGTTCACGATCTCCCGGTGGACGGCCACATTCTCCAAAAATGAACGTCGCATTTCCTCGTCACTGATCTTGGCAGCTTGTTCTTGCAATAGATTGTGGGCGCTGGTCAGTATATCGCGGGCGCGTGAATCTTGATAGGCGCACAGAACATGGTAACAAGTCAAGTAAATTCGAAAAGGATCACTTATGCCAGACAAGGTGCTGCTGTCCAAATAGTCCATAATCTCCCCTATCTGAAGCAGTGCCCGATCCGTATCTCCTTGTACCAAAAACGCACGAGCCAGTCCGGCCAGAGGTTCCAGAACCACAACAGAATCATGCAATCCTCGTCTGATGTCTACTGCGTGGTGGAAGGCATCAACAGCATCATCCAGATATTTCTGTGCATATTTCAAGGCTGTGGGCTGCTGTGAGTCGGCAATGGCATCTCCAACCCTGACCAACCCGACCAATGCATCTCCTAAAGCGATCAAGGCATGACCTTCACCTACTCTGTGCCCCACCTCGCGGGCGAGTGTCAAGGCCTGTTCACAATAGTTCCGTGCTCTGACATGGTCTCCTTGAATAATGGCAACAACTCCTAAATCATTGAGGGCCAGGCTCTCGCGTACCTGGTCGCCAATCTCGCGCGCAATTATTATGGACTGTTCAAAATACTCCCGTGCCTTGGCATAATCACCCAGGCTGCGAGCGATAACTCCCAGGTTGAGCAGCGTGATTCCCTCAACCCTTCGGTCACCGATCTCACGAAAGAGAACCCGGACCTGGTCAAAATAGTCCCACGCTTGGCCATAATCCCCCAAAAGGCGGGCAACAAACCCCATATCGTGAAGTGCCCACCCCTCGGCTTGCCGATGACCCATTTCGCGCGCAATCTCTAGGGATTGTTCATGATGATATTGTGCCCCAGCATGATCTCCCTGGCTGAAAGCAAGCCCCCCCAACATACGAAGAACCCTGCCCTCAACCCGCCGATGACCAATTTCTCGGGCAATTTCCAGAGATTGCTCATAATAGTCCCGTGCCCTGATACGATCTGCTAAACTGAGCGTGACAAGCCCCAGAGTGAGCAAGCATTCCGCTTCCAAATCACGCTGTCCGGTCTGTTTTGCCAAGGCCAGAGCGGATGTCAGGTGCTCACTCGCAACCGCATGTTTGTTTTGTTGTCGCAGCGTTTCTCCCCACAACAACTGTGCTGCTGATTCCCGCTCCACGTCTCCGGCGGCTTGGGCCTGGGCGACGGCGACTTGGATCGCCTCAATCGCCCCTGCATAGTCACCGGTAGCAATAGCGACCTTTGCCCGGCGCGAGGCTACCTCGGCTTGTTCTCCTGGTCGCTGCCATATCTGTACCAGGGTCTCCATTACGTTCAAGTCTTGAATTTGCGCATCTCTCGCCCCTTGCAAGTGATAGACCGTTTCGCGGGTTAGCAACAACTCGTAACGAGTAGTGATGTCTTGTTCTGGCACCAGCACCAGGGCGCGACTCAGATACAGGATCGCTTGTTCATTGGCAAACTGTGCCGCCGCCTGTTCCCCGGCCCGGCGTAGATACCCCACCGCTTGTTCGACTTGTCCTGCCCTTTCCAGATGATGGGCGATCAAGCCCAAATGCTGACTGGTATCCTCGTCAACCCGCTCCATTACCCACGCCGCCACCCGTTTGTGATGCGCTTGTCGTTCCTCGGCAGCCACACGCTCATAGCTTGCTTCTCGCAGCACCGAACTGTGAAAGAGGTATTCCGTCTCTCCCTCAAAAGTCGATTCGTCCCTGGCCACTATCAACCCCTGCCCCAAAACCTCGTGCAGTGCCGTGCGCACCCACTCACGCGTCACCTGCCCTATGTCTGCGACTGCGCCTTCCCAGAACACCATCCCCATCACTGCTGCCCAGCCGATCACGTCCCGCGTCTCTTCCGACAACTGCTCCATCCGCCGTTCTACCACTTGCTGAATCGACTCGGGCAGCCGTGCCTCTTGCAGCGCTCTCCCGTCTACCTGCCATCCCGACACCGTCCGCCGCAGCACCTTGCCCTCTACCGCCAACGAGCGAATCAGTTCCTGCGCAAAGAAAGCGTTTCCCTCCGTCGTCCGCTGTACCCGTTCCGACAGCAGTACCGGCAGTTCCTCCAACCCCAACATCGAGCGCACCAACTCGGCGATGTGCTCCGTCGACAGCAATTGCAACGGAATCCGCAGCACCCGTTCTCCCATCAATGAGGCCAACAGATGATCAGGGGATATCTCGTTGACACGATAGGTGACGCAGACCAACAATCCCGTCTGCCCAGACGTCCGCGCCAACAAACCCAACAATGCCAGTGTCGCTTCATCCGCCCAATGCACATCCTCGATCACGACCATCGTAGGCCGCTGCCCCGCCGCCGCTTGCAACACCTGTACGATCGCATTGTTGAGTCTCTGCCCAGCCGCCTGGGGGTCCAACTCTGCCGGTGGCGCGGCACCCACCATATACGTTCGCTCCCATAATTCGGGCAGCAGTGTCGCCAACACCGGCCCCACCCGCCGCATAACGGCCTCATCTCCCGCTTCCACGTAACGCACCAAAACCCGCAGCACCTCGCGCCAAGGATGATAGGCGCTCTCTCCACGCTCCACGCACTGCCCCCACACCACTCGCGCCCCGCCCAGTTCTGCTTGCACTTCCAACTCTCTCACCAACCGCGTTTTGCCTATCCCACTCTCCCCACTGATCAGTATCAGCTTGCCCTCGGTGGATTGGGCCTGTTCCCATAACATCTGGAGTATTTCGATCTCTGTCTCGCGATTCACAAACTGCGTTCGCAACGCATAACTGCTGGCTGTCTCTCGGGTTTCCAGGGTGTATGTGCTCCCAGTGACCCTATTCACCGCTTCGATCACCTCGTTCGCACTGGCATAGCGCTCATCGGGAGGCGTCGCCAGCAACTGGGCGATTATGGCTCCGATCTCTGACGCATACGCCTGATTTTTCAGGGCTTCATTCAGTGTGAGCTTGATCAGATGCTCAGCACCAAACATGAACACAGGGGGCTCTCCCACTAACAAGGCATACCACAATGCCCCCAAGCTGTACAAGTCGGCGCGATGGTTGATCGGGCGTGGCTCTTTTATCTCGGGCGCGGAATAGCCCGGCGAATAGTAGCGCGCCCGCGCCTCTGCCGACCGCACCTCCAACGCGATGCCAAAGTCAATGATCTTGACCCGCTCATCAGCACCATCCGACATCAACACGTTGGCCGGTTTGAGGTCGCCGTGGATCACACCCCGGCTGTGCAGATAGCCCAGCGCCCGGCAAACTTGAATAATTATGGACACGCTGTCGTCGAGCATCAACCGACGTCCGTGCAGCTCCAAATCCTGTCCCTCGGCCCATTCCATCGTAAAATATATGCCACCCCCAACCGTGATCCCATAATCATAGACTGAGACCAAATTGGGGTGGCGCAGTTGGGTCAACAACTGGAACTCGCGTTGAAAATGTTCGATCCGCTCACGTTTCTCTCCCGCTCTCTCCAGACGCACCATCTTGAGGGCGATCACCTTGTCCTGCTGTGCCTCGTCAGCCACGCGGTAAAGCGTGCCCATCCCGCCCTTGCCGATCACGTCCAGCACACGGTAACGATTCTCGATCAATTCGCCGACTTGGAATTCGGTGTCTGTCATTTGATGTCTCCTAAAGTAAAATCATTCACCCTTGTCAAATTCGCCCCGCGCGAACTCGCGCACAATCTCCCGGTGGTAGAGCACATTCTCCAGGAACGAACGTCTTATTTCCTGATCGGTGATCGCAGTGGCCTGCTCCTGCAACGCCTGGTACGCTGTCTCCAGGACAGACCGAGCACAAAGATCGTCGTTGGCCTGCAGCACCCGGTAGCAGGTGAGGTAGATGCGCATAGGCTCCTCGGTGCCGTCCAGGGAGTTGTCTTCCAAATAGGTCAGAATCTCCTCCACTTGGGCCAGAGACAGGTCCAGCTTCCCCTGGGCCAAAGACACCCGAGCCAGCCCGGCCAGCGACTCGATGACCAGATGATGTTGGCCTATCTCTCGACGCAAGTCTATGGCCTGCTGGTAAAAGTCAGCAGCTCCTTCCAGTTGTCCCAACCCCTCGAGGGCATAGCCCAGGACAGTCAAGGAAAATCCCTGGTTGCGGCGATCGCCGATCCGTTGGGTGACTCGCAGAATATGGGCGCTCTCTTCCCTGGCAGCCCGATTATCTCCCATCAGATGGAAAAGCCAAGCCAGGTTGCTCTGCGCTATAGCCCAGCCCATCATATCACCGATCTCCAGTTTGATCGGTACAGCCTCTTTGGTCAAGCGCTGGGCCTCAGCATAATCCCCCCAGAGCAGAAAAGAGTTACCGAGGTTGAGCAATAAGCGGCTCTCATTCTTCCGGTGACCGATCTCGCGGGTAATTTGGAGCGATTGCTCGTAATAGTTCTTGCTTGCCAGGTAGTCACCGCATTCACCAAATATCATACCCAAGGTGTTGAGAGCATCACTTTCACCTACGCGATGGCCGATCTCCCGGCACAAATCCAGAGCCTGTTTGGCGTACGCCTCAGCCTGATTGTATTGCCCCCAGGCCCAAAACACCTGTCCCAGATAGTGCAGGCTTTGCGCCTCGACATCCTGGTTACCACCTTTTCGGGCCAGGATCAGAACTTGTTCTAGCCTGGTGCGCGCGGCTTGATAGTCTCCCTGGCGAAATAGGCCAATACCCCACTCAAAATGACCTGTTGCCTCCAGGTTGATATTCTGGATGGCCTGGGCAAACTGGATGGCTTCTCGGGCCGCCGCGATGGCCGCGGGATAGTCGCTGGTAACGTCGGCATAGCGGGCCTGCTGTAGGGCCACCTCGGCCTTGCGCGTGTTGTCGGCCAACGAATATGCCAGTCCTCTCAACACTGTCAGGTCCTGTTGCTGCGCCTCGCGATCGCCCTGGTAATCGTATATCTTTTCTCGGTTCAGCAACAAGAGATAGCGTCTTTCCCGGTCGTCTTGGGGCGTCAGGCACAGCGCCCGGCTCAAGTATCCCGCGACCTCGGCGTTGGCAAACTGTGATGTTGCCTGTTCCCCGGCCCACTGCAAGTAGATCACTGCTTCCTCTACTTTACCGGCTCTTTCCAGGTGGTCAGCGATCAGGCCCAGATGCTCGCTTACTTTTTCGTCGCTATGAGCCATCAACCACTCAGCCATCCGGCCGTGGACTTTCTGTCGCTCTTCCTGCGAGATGCTCTCATAGCTCACCTCCCGCACCGTGGGATTGAAGAATAGGTACTCGCGCTCTCCGACAATGGACGTCTCATCTCGCTCCATGATCAATCCTAAATCTACCAACTCTCCCAACCTCGCTTGCACCCACGCCCGCGACACCTGCCCCACATCTACTACCCCGCCCTCCCAGAATACCAACCCTGTCACTGCTGCCCACGCCAACACCTGCCGCGCATCCTCCGATAGCTGGGGCAATCGTCGCTCCACCACTTGCCGGATCGACTCGGGCAATTGTGCCACCCGCAACACATCTCCATCCACCTGCCAGCCCTCCACCGTCCGGCGCAGCACCTTCCCCTCGGCTGCCAACGAACGGATCAACTCTTGCACGAAAAAGGCATTGCCGCCCGTCGTCTGCTGCACCCGTTCCATCAGCAACGCTGGCAGCTCTTCCAGGCCCAACATTGAACACACCAGCTCTGTGGTATATTTTGGTAAAAGCATTTGTGTTGGAATACGCAGCACCTGGTCTCCCGTCAACCCAACCAATGGATGCGCTGTCCCGATCTCGTCGCTACGGTAGGTGACGCACACCAACAATCCTGTTTGCCCAACCGTGCGCGTCAAAGAACCCAACATTGCCAGTGTGGCTTCATCCGCCCATTGAGCGTTTTCGATCACGACCATCGTCGGCCGCAACTTGGCTGCTGCCCTCAGTGTCTGGACGATGGCGCTATGCAAACGCTGTCGCGCTGCTTGGGGGTCCAATTCTGCTGGCGGCGTTAGACCCGTCATATAATCTCGCTCCCACAACTCGGGCAAGATCGCCGCCAGCACTGGTCCCACCCGACTCGTATCTAGCGCTACCTTTTGCGACAGCCCCACACCTTCCACATAGCGTATCAGAACTCGCAACACCTCGCGCCACGGTTGATAGGCACTGCACCCGCTCTCCACGCACTGTCCCCACACAACCCGTGCTCCCTCTAGTTCGGCTCGTATCTCCAACTCCTCCACCAATCGTGTCTTGCCCAACCCACTCGCCCCACTGATCAACACCAGCCGGCCCTCGCCAAACTTGGCCTGTTCCCACACCGTCTGGAGCACCTCCATCTCTGCCTCGCGGTTCACAAAGCGCGTTCGCAGCGCATAGCTGCTGGCCGTCTCCCGCGTTTCCAACTGATATGTGCTCCCCGTGATCTCGTTCACCGCTTCGATCACCTCGTTGGCACTGATGTACCGTTTCTCAGGAGATGATGCCAATAAGCGGGCAATCATCCCACCAAGGGCCATCGGAACCTGTTTCTGGGCTTTCAAGGCTTCGTTCAGTGTGAACTGTATCAGTCGCTCGGCGCCAAACATGAACACGGGGGCTTCCCCCACCAACAAGGCATACCACAGTGCCCCCAAGCTGTAGAGGTCAGCGCGGTGGTCAACCGGACGCGACTCTTTCATCTCTGGCGCGGAATACCCCGGTGAATGGTAGTGTGTCCGATCCTCCGCCGACCTGATCTCGAGCGCGATGCCAAAGTCTACGAGCTTGACGCGGTGGCTAGTGCCACCG
>JAAEPW010000059.1 GCA_024232355.1 Chloroflexota bacterium
GTTTGTCCTTTTGCTGGTGGGATTCATTTTTGCGCTGGTTGGTATCCCGCTGGTCTTTGTGTTTTTTCCCAGTATCCTGTTTGTGCTGCTGGGACTGGCGTTCCTGGGGGGCGGCGTCCCTATCATCATCTGGCGCTATCGAAAAGCCCAACAGACGTTGAATGTGCTGCGCATGGGTCAAGCGGCGCTGGGCCATATCGTGGACGTGACGCAGAACTATAATGTGACGGTCAACAACCGTCACCCCTGGATCATTCGCTATGGTTTTCGGGTTGGCGGACACGAGTATGGTGGAGAAATGAGCACTCTGCGCCCCGTCGGGTTTACGCACCAGGAGGGTCAGCGTGTGTACGTGCTTTACCTAGAGAGCGACCCGGCACAGAACACGATCTATCCACCAATGATGTGATTCGTTAACAAGGAGAAATCTATGCCAAAACCACTATCATTCCAACAAGTTATCCTTCGCCTACAACAATTCTGGGCGGACCACGGCTGCCTGATCTGGCAGCCGTACAGCGAAAAAGTCGGCGCGGGGACGTACAATCCCGCTACCGTTCTGCGCGTCTTGGGGCCAGAACCCTGGAACGTGGGCTATGTCGAACCATCCTACCGGCCTGACGACGGTCGTTATGGTGAAAACCCAAACCGGATGCAGCTCTTTTACCAATATCAAGTCATCCTCAAACCCGACCCTGGCAATCCACAAGAATTGTACTTGGAGAGCCTATATGCGCTGGGCATCCGCCGCGAGGAGCACGACATCCGCTTTGTCGAGGACAACTGGGAAAGTCCGGCGCTAGGAGCCTGGGGGTTGGGCTGGGAGGTTTGGCTGGATGGGCTAGAGATCACTCAATTCACCTATTTCCAGCAGGCGGGCGGGTTTATGCTCAACCCGGTCTCGGTAGAGATCACCTACGGGTTGGAGCGGATCGTAATGTTCCTACAAAACGTCCGCTCGGTCTGGGAGATCGACTGGGACGGCACGCGCACGTATGGCGACGTCCTTCTCCAGCCCGAGATCGAGAATTGCCGCTATGGTTTCGAGTTGGCGGATGTGGACCGGTTGGCTCAGATGTACAATCTCTACGAGGCCGAGGCGCATAGCTGCCTGGATGCGGGGCTGGTTACTCCGGCCCATGACTATATCCTGCGCTGCTCCCACACCTTTAACCTGCTCGACACGCGCGGCGCTATCGGCGTGACGGAGCGGGCGACCTATTTTCGTCGGATGCGTAACCTCTCCCGGCAAGTGGCAGAGGCTTTTTCTGAACAGCGAGAGCGGATGGAATATCCGGGATTGGTAGAGGAGACAAGGAGACAAGGAGACAAGGAGCAGAGAGACAAGGGAGCGCATCCCGATACCTCTGTACCTTTGCTTTTGGAGATCGGGACGGAAGAACTGCCAGCGGGCGATCTAGACGATGCACTGGCCCAACTGCGCGAGTTGTTCCCGGACCGTCTGGCGGCGGCGCGGCTCGACTATGACGACGTGCGCGTGTTGGGCACTCCCCGGCGGCAGGCCGTGCTGATCGAGGGACTGGCTCCGCGTCAACGACCGGTTGAAGAGTTGGTCAAAGGACCGCCAGTGCGCGTGGCCTTTGACGCTGATGGGCAGCCGACGAGGGCCGCTCAAGGATTTGCCCGCAAACAGGGCGTCGGTGTGGACGAGTTGCAGGTGCAAGAGATGGACGGCGGCGAATACATCGTCGCGACCCGGCGTGAGGAGGGACAGTCTGCGGTTGAGGTGTTGGCCACTTTATTGCCCGAACTGATCGCCAGCTTGCGTTTTAAAAAGAGCATGCGCTGGAACCAGAGTGACGTCGCTTTCTCCCGGCCTATTCGCTGGCTGGTGGGTTTGCTGGGCGACGCGGTGGTTCCTTTTGAGTATGCGGGTGTTGCCAGTGGTCGTGTCAGTCGTGGTTCACGGCCAGAGGGTTCTCTCGAGTTTGAAATTGGGCAATCAAAAGATTACTTGGCCCTGTTGACCCAACATCATGTCGTAGCCGACGTCGAGGAGCGGCGTGCAATTGTTGCTGAGCAGGCCGAGGCGTTGGCCCAGAGCGTGGGCGGGCGCATCCCTGATGACCCGGCGCTGTTGGACGAAGTCACCAACCTGGTCGAGCAACCCACAGCCTTTCTGGGGCAGTTTGAGAAAGAATACCTAAAGTTGCCCGCCGACGTGCTTACCGCGGTGATGAAAAAGCACCAACGATATTTCCCCGTGGTGGATGAAGCGGGCGACTTGCTGCCCTACTTTGTCGTCGTGCGCAACGGTGGTGACGAGCATCTGGATATTGTGTGCCATGACAACGAACAAGTCATTCACGCCCGCTTTGCCGACGCTGACTTTTTCTACCGCGAGGACGTCAAGAAATCGCTGGAAGAATTTTTGCCCCGGCTGAATACTCTTACCTTCCAGGAACAACTCGGTTCGATGCTCGACAAGACTTACCGCATCGAAAAATTGGTGTCCCAATTGGGTCCAGTGATCGGCTTGAGCGATGATGAGACTGAGACCGCTCAGCGTGCGGCCCATCTCTGCAAAGCCGACCTGGCGACGCAGATGGTGGTCGAGATGACCAGCTTGCAAGGGATCATTGGGAAAGAGTACGCGCTAAAATCGGGGGAAAGCCCCGCTGTGGCGAAAGCGATCTCGGGGCATTACTTGCCGCGCTCTGCCGACGATGCGCTGCCCAAGACCCGCATCAGTTTGATCGTTGGAATGGCTAACCGGCTGGACAGTCTGGCGGGCCTCTTTGCAGTTGGACTGGCCCCGACCGGCTCGTCCGATCCATATCAACTGCGACGGGATGCAATGGGCCTTGTACAGACCTTGATCGCTCACCAACTTGCCTTTTCGGTACAAGAGGGGCTAGCGGCGGCCGCGTATCTGCTGCCGGTGGATGTCTCTAAGGATGTGCTATCGGCCGCCCTCAACTTTGTAGTCGAGCGGCTGCGGGGAACCTTGCGCGATCAAGGGTTCCGCTATGATGTGGTGGACGCTGTGCTATCCGCGCGCGGGGATGACCCATTCCGTGCCCGTCAGGCCGTCGAAGAGCTGTCCCGCTGGGTAATCCACGACGACTGGGAACGTATTCTCGACAACTATGCCCGTTGCGTGCGTATCACTCGCAAGCTGACGGAGCAGTTTTCGCTAGATCCCGCTCATTTTGTGCAGCCGGCAGAGAAAGAGCTGTACACAGCGTACCAAGAGGTTCAAGGACAAATCACACCGCAGAGTACGGTGGACGAGTTTGTCACTGCCTTTCTACCCTTGGTGGATATTATTGACGGATACTTTGCCAAAGAATCGGGCGTGATGGTGATGGCCGAGGATCAAGCCTTACGAGACAATCGGCTGGCACAACTCCAGCATATCGCCGCGTTGGCTGATGGCATTGCAGACCTGAGTCGGTTGAAGGGATTTTAAACTCGATACGCTCAGTGGGGGACTTTGAGTCTAGTTGTTCTTGATCAATTTGACAACGACACATTTCATTGAAGGGAGTGGAGCATTCCCGAATGCGGTGCATTCAGAAATGCAAAATGGCTCCTACAAAACCCGCTCGTATGAGGCGTGCTTTCTTCTCTGTGATGAATGATGCCAATTTTGTTGTTATGATCCTAAATTTGCCATTGTCAAGCTAGTCAGCCTTTTCACCTGAAAACAAACAAAAAAGTCTCCTGTTGGCCAAAAAACAGCGGGAGGCTTTTACTCTATCTTTAAGTAGACTTTTGCATTTGGCTCAAGTGTTATTGCAAACCTGTAGCCGCGCCTCGTCCGAGGTAGGCTTCGATCACGCGTGGATTGCGTTGAATTTCCTCAGGAGTGCCGTTAGCGATTTTTGTTCCAAAGTCAATCACCGTTATCCACTCTGAGATACTCATCACCACCCGCATATCGTGTTCGATGAGCAACACAGTGATATCCAGTTCGTCGCGCAACCGGCGGATGAGTCGGATCATATCCACCGTTTCAACTGGGTTCATACCCGCGGTCGGTTCATCGAGCAGCAGCAAGGCAGGCTCGCTGGACAGCGCACGAGCGATCTCTAGCCGTCGCTGGTCGCCGTAGGGCAGATTCTTGGCAAACAAGTCACCTTTTCCTTCGAGTCCCACATAATCCAACAGGCCCAGGGCTTTGTCCAATGCATCTTGCTCCTCGCGCTTGCTGCTGGGGAATCGGAAAATTGCTCCCAGTACTCCCGAATGCAGACGGCTGTGTTTGCCCACCAGGATATTCTCAATGGCCGTCATCTCGTTGAACAGACGGATATTCTGATACGTGCGGGCGATACCCAGCGTGGTGATTTGATCTGGACGCAAATCTGTGAGTGAAACGTTATTAAAGGTCAAAGAGCCTTCATCGGGGCGGTAAAAGCCTGTGATACAGTTGAAGAACGTGGTCTTGCCAGCGCCATTGGGACCGATGATGCTGACAATGCCGCCTTTGGGAACCGTGAAATCAAATTCGTTGACGGCGGTCAGTCCACCAAATCGCTTGGTTACCTGGGTTGATTCTAGAATATTCATCGTCTATCCCTCGATTCCCTGCAATTGTTCACCATCACTTTTGTTGGCCTGGCCTCGATCCATTCTCTTGCGTGTAGACGGCCAGAGGCCTTCTGGGCGCACGATCATCATGATGACGAGCAGAGCGCCAAAAACCAACATGCGATAGTCGTCCAACTCGCGCAGGATCTCTGGCAAGCCCTTTAACACCAGTGCACCCATCACCACACCCGGAATGCTGCCCATACCGCCAATGATGACCAGACAGATCACATTGATAGAGACGAGCAGCGTAAAATCCTCGGGGCCGGTGAATTTATTGCGCGAGGCGGAGATCACTCCACTGAACCCTGCAAAGGCAGCGCCGACGGCAAAGGCCAACAACTTGTACTTGAGGGTATAGATACCCATTGCCTCTGCCACGTCCTCATCCTCGCGCATCGCTATCCAAGCCCGGCCCACACGCGAATGCTGCAAGCGAGATGTAGCAAAGGCTACCAGGATGATGCCCAGGATGATAAAGTACATAAAGTACAGGTTGTTGTTTAGGTCAATGCCAAATAGGCTTGGCCCACTGATACCACGGATGCCGCGAGGTCCGCCAGTGAAATCGGCGAGTACGTCGCTTTTTGATAGGATGCGAATGATCTCGCCAAACCCCAGGGTGACGATAGCCAGGTAGTCGCCCCGCATACGGAGCACCGGGAGTCCCAACAACACGCCTGCAATAGCGGCTAACATAATACCGATGGGTATCGTTGGCCAAAAGTTCATCAGTATGTTGTGCGGCTCTGGTGCCGTCAGCATGGCCACGGTGTACGACCCGATGGCAAAGAAAGCCACATAGCCCAGGTCCAAAAGACCGGCCATACCGACCACAATGTTCAACCCCAACCCCAGGATTACATAGAGGCCCACTGTGCCCAGCGTATAGTTCCAATACCGACCCAATACGAGAGGCGAAATGAATAATAGCAACAAGCCGATGCCGTACAGAACGTACCGCGAACGCTCGTACTGCACAGCCTTTTGTACCATCGAGTGACCCAGGAATTTGGTACGTATCCCGCCCCACCAATTCCCCAAAGATTCTCGCCATCCATAGCGTGCCGAGGCAAAGGGCAACGCAACCCCTCCCAACTCGGCCACTGTCAGAGCGACGAACATCACCACAGCAGCTACCAGTGGGGAGCGCCCAAGGGTGAGTAGATGAACAGCCTCGGCAGGAAGCTGCGCCAGCCATCGAAACATCTCTACGCCAGCATCATTCAAAGAACCTAACAGCCAGGTGAACACTGCCATCATCAGGCCATGTGCTCCACCTGCCAGCAGACCAATAACGATGACGTCTCTCCATGACTTGCTTTCGGTACGTCTGGCGATCACTATCCCACCCAATAGAGCCACACCCAGGAGCGTCACCCACGCTCCCGGCTCTGGGGAAGATAGATCGAGCCGTTCGATCATAATTCCACCCACCAGGCCGGTCAGACCGAGCAGCACGACAAAGATATTGATAATGCCTGTGAGTATTCCTTCTCGAAGGATTGAACGGACGTTCATAAATCTCTCCTATACACAACAATGATAAAAGACGTGCGCATCCATCACATCTTTTTCTCGGACAGTATCTCTCCCAACAAGCCCGTGGGGCGAAAGATAAGGGCTAGCACCAAAATAGCAAAAGCCAGTACATCTTTGAGTTGAAAGGGCATTCCCAGCGCGGCCGGGGCGACAGCTTCCAAAATCCCCAGAACCAGACCTCCCACCATCGCGCCCGCAATGTTGCCGACACCGCCCAACACGGCAGCCGTAAAAGCCTTGATGCCAGGGATAAAACCCACGTAAAAGTAAATATTGCCCATATGCAGGCCCCACATCACGCCTGCCGCACCGGCGAGCACGCCGCTGATGGCAAAGGTGCTAGAGATGACGCGATCTACGTCTATGCCCATCAAGGCGGCGATTTCTTTGTCCTCGGCCACGGCCCGCATCGCCCTGCCCAACCGAGTGCGTTGCACCAGCATGCGCAGTCCGACCATCAGAAGAAGCGAAAAACAAAAGGTGAAAACGCCCGTATAGGGAATCAATACACCCTCCCCTCCTACCATCAAAGTCCAACCGATGCCGCGCTCGATCATCTCGGGGTTGGCATAAGCAAAACGGCGAGAGCCAAACAGGATTTGGGCCGCATTCCACAGAAAATAAGAGGCCCCAATGGCACTGATCAGCGGTACCAGACGAGGCGCCGTGCGCAGCGGACGGTACGCGATGCGTTCTGTCGCGACGGCAACAACGACCGACACAATTACCCCGGCGACGAATGCGGCAAGGATTGAAATGGTGGCCCAGCCAAAGCTCTGGTTCAGTAACCCTGCACTGTTGAATGCCTCCAGTGTAAAATAACCAGCAAAGGCACCCAGCATCATGAAATCACCGTGCGCAAAGTTGATCATGAATAAAATGCCATAGATCAACGTATAGCCCAGGGCAATCACGGCGTAAACGCCGCCCAGGATAAGGCCAGAGATAGCAAAGCGTACCCACGTTTCTGGGCCATAGATTCGTTGGACAAAAAGGACGATCCACAACCGCCACGCCAAAAAGGCGAGGAAAAGCACGCCTATTGCCGGACGGATCCATCGTCCAAGGTTGAAAGAGCGCTTGGGACTAGCAATTTGATCCATAATAAAACCTCTTAAAAATTGATCCACACATACTTTTTAGATTTTCCGCAAACTACTATCATAAAGAAAAGCGATGAGGCAAGCCTTGTGGCCTACCTCATCGCTCATTCATGTGTTCATACGCTAGATCTAAACACTACTGTCCCGGGCCTGTGACCCACTCGCCGTTTTCTGCGATCACAAACACGATAGATGCTGCTGCGCATTCACCCACGTCGCTGCAGGTAATTGTGCCCGTCAGACCCTGATGCCCTTCGGTGCCACGTACCGCATCGGCCAGAGCCTTGCGCGGGACGATCAGGTTGTCGCCATGCTCTATGGTGACCTGCTCCAAGCCCTGAATGATGAGAGACGTCGCATCGTAGGAGTGGGGGGTAAATGTACTCAGGATGCCCTGTTCCTCATTGTAAGCATCGAAATAGTCCTGACGGAACGTGTCAAAGGCACCCGACTCGGGGATCGGCACAAAGGTTGCAAAGGTGCCCTCAGCGGCCTCGCCAGCTAACTCAAGGTAGGTCAGGCCGTGGGTGCCGTCGCAACCAAAGAACTTGGCGCCTTCCAAACCGGCCTGGGGCATCTGCGTGACCAGCACGGATGCATCAGCGTCGTAGCCGCCGTAATAGATCAACTCGGGTCCATTGGCAGCGACAGCCGCCAACGGAGCGCTATAGTCGGTCTCACCGGGTGTAATGGCCTCCTCGGCCACCACCTCACCGCCCAGGTCTTTAAAATATTGGCCCGTCATCTCGGCCAAACCCTGCCCGTAGGTGCCGCCGTCGTGCATAACGGCGATCTTTTTGATGCCGAGGGTGTTAAAGATGTACTCGGCAGCGTACTTGCCCTGCATCCTGTCGGTAAAGGCCACACGGTTAAAGACGGCCGAGCCCATTTCTGTCAGCGTGGGATTGGTCGCCGATGCCGATGCCATCACGATGCCAACTTCATCATAGATCGGGATCGCTACCTCGGTCGAGCCGGAGAAAGAGTGACCGCTAACGGCCACAACCTGCGAATCGGCAGCCAGCTTGTTCGCTACAGCCGCGCCCTGTTCCGGTGAACCCTGTGTGTCCTCGATGAGGAATTCGATCTCGAAACCTTTTATTGTGGAATGGTCGTTGACCGCCAATTCGGCGCCACGGGACATGTCAATACCAAAGTTGGCATAGTCACCCGTATATGGGCCGACATAGGCAATCTTGATTTTTTGCCCTGGCTCAAAGACAGCACATCCCAATTCATCGGTGCACTCATATGGCTGTGCCCCAAGGCCACAAGCAGAAAGTATAACCATAGCTACCAATACAACGGAAATCAGCAACGATCGCGTACGCATTTCTTTTCCTCCTCCTTTATGATTGGTTCTGAAAAAACTTGATCAAATTGTTACATTCTCATCCAGTGATTTTCTTATCGGCACCTCCTTTCATAAACAGAGCTTTCTCGAAAAAGTGCTCAAAACTCTATTCCCTTGAGAGGTGGAGTTGGGAACGGTTGAAGGCTTTTCGAGAAAGCTCAGATATTCCATAAGAATTTCCTCAATATCACTTGGATCTATGTAATGGGCACTGGTTCAGTTGAATGGGATTACGATGTAGCCGCGCTTTCCATAGCGCGTAAGGCCCTGCGAGGTATGGAAACCTCGGCTACAATCCCCTTTTTGAGCCACAATTGGCTGACTATCCAGAAATCCCACCCAACTGAACCAGTACCATGTAATGATATACTCGAATATTCTATTTGTCAAAAAAGGTTGTCACTCTTGTTTCAATTGACGCCTGTGCGACACTCGTCAAAGAACCAGAGCCGCAGAAATTTCTACTGCGGCTCTGGCGGGATATACAAGTCTAGCGTAAGAGGTGCTTCAGAATAGGGAAATAGTTATTCCATCCCCAAGTAGGCTTTCTGCACCGTCGGGTCTTTGCGAAGTCCCTCGGCAGAGTCGCTCAAGACGATCTCGCCTGTCTGGAGAACATAGCCTCGACTGGCGATCTGGAGAGCCATATGAGCGTTCTGTTCGACGAGCAGAATGGTCGTTCCTTCACGGTTGATCTCTATGATCTTGTCAAAGACATCCTCCACCAAGACAGGCGCTAGCCCCATCGAAGGTTCGTCCATCAACAGCAGTCGTGGCCGTGCCATCAAGGCACGGGCAGTGGCCAGCATTTGTTGCTCGCCGCCACTCAAGGTTCCAGATACCTGCGTTCGGCGCTCTTTGAGTCGAGGAAAGAGCGTAAAAACGCGCTCCAGGTCATCAGCGATACCATCTCGGTCATCGCGGGAGTACGCCCCCATATCGAGGTTTTCGGCGACGGTGAGTTTTGAAAAGACACCTCGCCCCTCTGGCACCATAGCCACGCCCTTGTAGACGATTTCGTGGGCTTTGTACTTGGCCGTATCTTGACCTTCGAGCGTGATCTGACCCTGACGAGGCTTGATCAGGCCGCAGATTGCGCGCAAGGTTGTCGTCTTGCCAGCACCGTTGGCCCCGATTAGTGTCACGATTTCACCTTCTTCGACGGTGAGTGAGACCCCCTTCAAGGCATGGATGTTACCATAGTAGGTGTGTATGTTATCAACATTTAGCATTGCCATAATTAGGTTACTCCTTGCTTACTGCATTTCCGCAGCAGCGCCCCGTCCAAGATAGGCTTCGATCACTTGTGGGTTGCGTTGAATATCTTCGGGAGTGCCTTCAGCGATCTTTGTTCCAAAGTCAATCACCGTTATCCACTCGGAGATGCTCATCACCACCCGCATGTCGTGCTCGATCAGTAGAACGGTAAGTCCGAGCTCGTCCCGCAGACTACGGATGAAATCTATCATCACGTTGGACTCTTGTGGGTTCATACCGGCTGTTGGTTCGTCGAGGAGAAGCAGCGCTGGTTTGCCTGCCAGCGCACGCGCAATTTCCAAACGCCGCTGCATGCCGTAGGGTAGGTTTTTTGCCAAGAGATCTCCCTTGCCCCCCAGGCCAACAAACTGGAGCAGTTTGAGAGCCTCCTCTAGTGCGTTTTTTTCCTCTTGTCGTGTGGCTGGCGCGCCAATGACGGCTCCGAACCACCCGCGCTTTAGTTGCGGTTCCATGCCGACCAGGATGTTCTCAATGGCCGACATGTTGGAAAAGAGGCGAATGTTCTGGTAGGTGCGCGTGATACCCATATGGGCGACCTGGTCTGGTGATTTTCCGTTCAGCAAGTGGCCATTGAACATGATCGTACCTTCTTCATGACTGTAAAATCCAGTGACACAGTTGAAAAAGGTGGTTTTTCCTGCACCATTCGGCCCGATGATACTGACGATGGAATGCTCAGGGACCTCAAAGTCAAACGTGTTGACCGCCGTCAGGCCGCCAAAGCGTTTGGTGACTTTTTCAGAAGTAAGAATTGTACTCATAAACTTTATCCTCTCAAGATTAACCGGCCTGATCAGGCGTCGTCTACTGCCAGAGAAGGCTCGTCGGCGTCGGTACGCAACTCGCGCTTTCTGACTTCAGATGGCCAAAGGCCTTCCGGTCGAACGAGCATCATGACGATCAACAACGCACCATAGATCAGCAGGCGGTATTGAGCAAACTCACGCAGCAGTTCTGGCAGTCCAACCAGGGCCATAGCACCCACGACGACACCGGGCAGGCTTGCCAGGCCACCCACCAGGATCAAGCTCAATACGTTGATTGAGACCAGCATCGCGAAACTGTTGGGAAAGATCGAGCCGATCCGGCTGGCAAAGATTGCCCCTGACAGCCCAGCAAAAGCGGCGCCGATGCCAAAAGCGAGCAGTTTGGTTTTGACCAGGGGAATGCCCACAGCCTCCGCCACGTCCTCGTCCTCGCGCATAGCCATCCATTGCCGGCCAAGTCGCGCTTCCCGCAGACGCCACGACACAAAGATGGCCAGAAAACAGCCAAGTACAATCAGATAGTAGAAATGTCCCGGTTCGACAAGAATGAACCCTCCGATCTGTGGCTTGGGAATCCGGATAATGCCCTGCGCGCCGCCGATGGCGGGTTTTAAAAAGTCTGATTGGGCCAAGATGCGGATGATCTCGCCAAAGCCCATAGTGACAATTGCCAAATAGTCACCCCGCATACCCAGCACCGGTATGCCGAGCAGTACCCCGGCCGTCACCGAAGTAAGGACACATATAGGCACTGCCATCCAGAATGACATATTGCCAATTCCCAGGGGGCTATCGGACGTCAGCACGCCCATCATGTAAGCGCCGATGGCAAAAAAGGCCACATAGCCCAGGTCCAGCAGACCGGCATATCCGACGACAATGTTCAACCCCAGACCCAAGAGGATGTAGAGCCCGACCTGGTCCACCACCTCGGCCAGATAGGAATCG
The DNA here is from genome assembly GCA_024232355.1 of Chloroflexota bacterium. The sequence goes on from JAAEPW010000059.1 coordinate 11,550, forward strand.
AGGAGCAGTGGCAGTCCCAAAATGAGCAAGATGCCGAGCACGATGCTCACGTTACGCCTCTGCCGCTGTTTCTCTGGCGTGATGTTGTTGGTTAGTCGTTTCCGGACACGTTGCCCCTGTGCGCTCCACCAGACGGTGAACCCCACGATGGCAAGGAACAACACTATCGCCGGCACCAATAGAAGGCTCTTGGAGCTAAAAAACAGCTTTTCAAACCCTCCACCTACCACTTTTCGAAGCACACGAATCACGATCTCGGAGAACAATCCTACGCTCAACGTCCCGACCAAACCGTTCATCACCGGGCGCTGGATGCGGTCTGGCGTAAAGTGTATCACCGCTCCGACCAGCCCGAGGATGCCGGTCAGCACCATCAGAATCAGACTACCGACCACCGATCCACGGCCAAAGGTCAACATGCCGATCAACACCGGCGAGATGTTGACCAGACCTAGCTCACGCAAATCAGTCATACCGGATAGGAACACTAGTGCAATGAGCGGTAGTGCAGAGAACAGGCCCGCGATGAGGGCACTCACCAATCCCACACTTTTTTGGGATTGAGAACTTTTTTGGGCGAGGAAATAGCCCGCCATAACCGGAGCCACAAAGAGCATCAAGTGCCCCAAAGTGATCACACCTTCGATCAAATCCCTTGCTGTCGAGGCTTCGACAAGCCCGATGACGCCCAGGCACAAAGCGATGACGCCAGCCAAGAGGCCAAGGCGAACAATAGAACGCCAGTCAAAACGAATAGATTCAGCCATAATTCCCCTACCTCACGCTTTCTTCTCGGCGAGTGCCTCGCCCAGGATGCCTTGGGGCCGGAAGATGAGCACCAGCACCAGCATACTGAAAGCGACCACGTCACGGAGTTGATAGTTGGCCGGGATGTGTAATCCGTGCAAGACCAACCGGGGGCCAATAGATTCAAAGATGCCCAGGAGGAGACCACCAATGGCTGCTCCTGGCACGCTGCCGATGCCACCCATCACTGCGGCCGTAAAGGCCTTGATGCCGGGGATAACGCCCATAGTAAAGATGGTCTGACGAAAGAGTAATGCGAAAAGCACGCCAGCCGCACCGGCCATGCCCGCGCCGACTGCAAAGGTGACAGTGATTACCTGATCCACGTCTATGCCCATCAACGCAGCTACGTCCTTGTCCTCAGAGACCGCTCGCATTGCCTTGCCCATCTTGGTGCGCATGACAAAAATGTAGAGACCGATCAGCATCAAGACAGAGGCCACGATGACGATTGCCTGTCTCTTGAGGATATCGAACCCAAACATGGACCACTTCCCCATCAAGGGTTCGATCTCTGGGAAAGCAACCACTTGCCCGCCATACAAACCAAAAAAGAAGTACTGCCAGAAAAACGAGGCGCCAATGGCTGTGATCAAAGGGATCAGTCGAGGGGCTTTTCTCAACGGTCGGTAGGCGACCCGTTCGGTGAGTAGAGCGATACCGACAGATACCGTCATTGCCACCAGAGCAATGATCAGCAATCCCACCACTGGATTCTGATCAAGGAACCCCGAGGCGCTCAACGGCGCTGCTACAAACACGGTAGCCGTCATAGTACCTGACATGAAAAACTCGCCGTGGGCAAAGTTGATCATTAGTAGTACACCGTACACTAACGTGTACCCCAAGGCGATGAGCGCGTACAGACTTCCCTGAGACACACCGACGATGAGATAATCTACAAGGTCGTGGAAACTGAATGGCGTTTCTTTGTCCAAAAGGCTAACCGTTGTGCCCCAGATGACTACGATGATAATGCCTATCCTGATAACCCACAGGACGAGTTTCAAATAGTCCATATCTTTTAAACGTTGTAACATTGGTATTCTCCAGTAATGATTCCTGAGGATGGGCCGGGGACCAAGTCCCTAGGCCCATCCTCGTTACTTGCCTAACAATGTGTCAGACTAGATGGCGGCGTTTTGCCGCACTTGACTAGTCGCTCCAGATGGGCACAAACTCGCCGTTTGTAACCTGGGAGACCGCGATGTTGGGATCGGCGCAGTCACCGTATTCATTGCAGGTCAGGTTGCCTGTGATGCCCTGATAGTCCTTGGTGGCATACAGGGAGTCGCGCAACGCCTGACGGCCGATGTGAATGGTGCCGTCTTCATCCTGAACGGCGACCTCTACGATAGAGTTCAAAATCATGTAGGTCGCGTCGAGGGCGTGGGCGTGGAAGGGCGCGGTGGGTGGTGTCCCATAGTTGTTCTCATAGGTTGTCAGGAACGTCTGGTAAAGCTCTCCTGCAAATCCCAGATCGGGGCCAGAGACGTACATACCCTCAGCCGCGTCACCAGCAGCCTCGATGAACGCTGGCGATTGGATGCCGTCGGCGCCGGACAGGATGGCGTTCTCCAGGCCAGCAACTTCGGGAGCCTGGGTGGTGATGGCTGCACCCTCAGCGATAAAGATGGGGTAGTAGAGGAACTCGGGCGGACCAGCTTCAGACACTGCCATCAGAGCCGGGTGCATATCGGTATCACCCTTACCAATGGCCTCAAAGGCGACGAGGTCGCCACCCATTTCCGCAAAGGAATCGGCGAATACGCGGGCCAAGCCCTCGGTGTAGGGGTCGCCGTCGTGGATCGCGGCGGCCGATGTCACACCTAGTTCTTCGAGGGCGTATACGGCCATGGCGCGGCCCTGCACCTTGTCGTTGTGCGCGGTACGCAGATAGCCGGGGTTCCAGGCCTGGTCTGGATCAGTGAGTGAGGGGGCTGTGTTGGATGGGGAAATCATGACGTAGCCTGCGTCAGAGACGATCTTGGAAGCCGGAACACCTGCGCCGGAGCAGCTGGTGCCGATCGCAGCGACGATGCTGGGGTCGGAGACGATCTTTTGTGCCGAGGTCTGTCCACCCTCTGCGTTGCACATGTCATCCTCGAACTGGAGTTCAACTGTGTGACCCAGTACTTCACCATAGAGCTCGACAGCAACCTCGACACCGTGCTGAGAGTCCAGTCCCAACTCGGTGTTGGGGCCACTGATTACCAGCGATGTGGCGATACGGATCGGTTCATCTGGTGCATAGGTCACGCAACCGAGGGCGTCGGTGCACTCGAACGGCGCTGCTTGAGGACCACAAGCTGTGGCCACGATGCTGAGCAACAATAAACTAACAAACGCTAGCCTCTTCATTATTCTTTACTCCTCCTAATTTTTGATGCTATTTTGGGTTTATCAGAAAAAACAGGTGCGAATAGACTCTCCACTGTAGGGACGCCATCCCTTGGAAACAGCCTATCTTTATCCAATACGAGGAATACACGGGCGAGCACCACCTCCTTTCTTTGTGAGGTAGAACTTGGTAGAAAACAACAGGCCGTATTGTACCAAGTGCATTGCAATTTGTCAACCATCTCTTTTCTCGATTTTTATACATCGGCGCCAACCGTTACAGTGAATGCTCTTGTTTTTGGTAACTCGATGTTTCGTCTCGGTTGGGATGGTTGGCTGTTGTCTCTTTTTGCAAGATTGCGACTGCGATCAGGATCAAACCTGCGCCTAGCAATTGAAGTGTCTCCATTTGTTCTTTTAGGAACGCCCACCCCAGTAGAGCGGCGATGACTGGCTCGAATGTGGCAATGATGCTGGCGTCACTGGCGGGTATCCGTCGTAGGGCGGCGTTAAAAGCTATACCTCCGACTAATGTGGGGATCAACCCTAACATTGATAACCAAAAGAGAACTTTTGTCGAGGTTAATGCTTGAATGATATCGTTCCGCGATTGGAGCGGGAGCATAAAGAGCCCCCCTAGTCCTAGCGCGTAGGCCAATGTGCCCCAAGATGTATAATGGCGTTGAGCGACTTTGCTGAATATGGTGTATAATCCATAGGTCAAGCCAGCTCCCAGACCCGCCAGGATACCCCATAGATTCAGGCGTACGTTGTCCAAATCGTAGACCCGACCAACCAGGGCGCAACCGGCACAAGCCAACAAGAGTACGCTGACTTTGAGCCCGTCAAGTTGCTCCTGGAAGAAAATCGCACTGATGAGTGTCACCCAAGCTGGAGCGGTATACATCAATACGGCTGCCACTCCCATCCCCGTCAGGTCGATGGCATAGATGTAGACGACAAAGAATGCCGCCACGCCGAATAGCCCCAACGCTGTGAATAAAGGCCAGTCGCGCCGCTTTATTCTTAGCCAACTGGGCTGTCGCCACTTTAAAAGGGGGAACAAAATCAAGGCGGTGACGGTGGCACGGAAAAAGGCGATCGTGAGGCGCGGCAGACCATAGCTTTGCAATTTGTGATAAAAGAGACCCAGTGTTGCCCACAAGCCAGCGGCGACCAAGGCTAGACCGTATCCGCGCAGACGCTCGGATTGCACTACAGCGCCACCTCGGTTCCCAACCCTATCCTTTGAGCGGCTTCCAGTGCTGCACTGGCGGCCGCTACGTCTTGCACCGCCACGCCCACCGATTTGAAGAATGTGATTTCCTCGGCCGATGTTCGCCCCGGTTTGATTCCGGCAGCGATTTCTCCGATTTCTGCGTAGATATGATCTTGGCTCATCTGCCCATGGCGCATTGGAATCAACAGATCACCGGCCTCGGCCAGACTTGATTCATAGTGGTCAATCACAACCTTGGCTCGCAGGACCGTCTTGACCGGAATCTCTTGCATTTGCGGGGTATAAGCGCCTACGGCGTTGATGTGTGTCCCTGGTTGAACGTCGGCGTCATCAAAGACCGGGCTGGTGGCGGTCGTGGCGGTGCAGATAACGTCGGCCTGGCGCACTGCTTCGGATGGTGTGTCGGCGACTTGTACCTGCAGGGATAGGTGGTGGCTCATCTCGGTGGCAAAAGCAGTGGCCCGCTCTCGTGTTACGTCATAGACTTGCGCTTTTTGGATGGACCGTACGGCACAGATTGCTTCTAGTTGTGTGCGTCCTTGAACACCAGCACCAAATACGGCGGCGGTATGGGCGTCCGGGCGGGCCAACAAGTCTGTGGCTGCGCCAGAAGCTGCGCCTGTACGCAGCGCGGTTAGATAGGTTCCATCCATCACGGCGATGGGCTTTCCCGTCGTTGCATCTACCACAACGACCAGTGCATGGATGAGGGGGAGTCCCTGATCTGGGTTGTCATTGAAAACAGAGACGATCTTGACGGCCATCCGGTCGGCGGCGGGCAGATGAGCGGGCATAAAGAGGGTGACCCCGTTGTGGAGGGGCGCTTCGAGTGCTACCCGCAGTGGTACATCGGTTTGACCGGTGGAGAGTTGGGCAAAAGCGGCTTTTGTTGCTTTGATTGCCTGGGGCATTGGTAGTGCTTGACGTACGTCCTCGCGCGAGAGGATACGGATCATATATGCCTCTACATTTTGTATAATCTGATAACATCTTGCTTTGAGTATGCAAACATGACATGTTATAATCAATACTTCGGACACTTTTTCGAGAGCCTAAACCGAAATCTATTCGGAGTTTACTTGGTTTTGTCGAATAAAATCCGACAATTGCCTTAAAAGAGTGGGTAATATTTTTTGCCGGTTCATTCGAAATTTTCCATTAAGGAA
>JAAEPW010000060.1 GCA_024232355.1 Chloroflexota bacterium
CCGCTGAACCTCGTATCACACGGTGACGTGGACCTTTGGGCTGCAAAGTTGCCCGATGGCCGGGCGGTGGTGGACGCCCCCTGTCAGCATGGAAAAGCCGCGAAAGATCTTCTATTCCTGGTACGACATCGTACCGAATCACCGCAGCCGGTCTCCAAGCCTAGACGGCTCTGGTTGATGGAACAATGTGGATGAGGGAAGTCGGCAAAGTGGAAGCGCAACTTCGGAAAAAGCTTTGGCTCCAAGGACTGGGCTGTCGAGACCCTCCGACCGTAGGATGCCAGCAACTCGTTTCTGCGAACTCGGCCTCCGTGCTGGTGTTTGCGGAAGCTTGTTGCTTCCAAAGGTCGGCAGGGGCCTCCTCGATAGTGGTGAACAGTCAACTTGGAACTGTCGCTGCATAGGGGAATCCAACCGTTTAATTGAAACAAAGCATCCTGATGGGTGCCGGTCGCCTGTTACATGATGTGATTTCTGCCCAGTGCTCTGATTGTCAACGCAAAGAGATTTAACCAAGCGCGGGCAAACGGCGGGAGCAACTATGACTCTCTTAAGGTAGCCAAATGCCTCGTCTTCTAATTAAAGACGCGCACGAACGGATCAATGAGATTCCCACTGCCCCCATCTACCTTTCAGCGAAACGGCAGTCAAGGGAACGGACTTGAGTTTCTGACAGCGGGGAAAGAAGACCGTGTTGAGTTTGACTCTAGCCCGACTTTGTGCAGCGACATGGAAGGTGTAGCACAGGTGGGAGTGATTCTGTCACGTCAATGAAATACCACTACTCTCATCGTCGCAGTACTTATGGCATGATGGTGGAACGGCCGGCGCCCATCAAGGGTGTCGGAACCATACCGGTTCTGTGCCTCAACCGTTTCGAGCGATAAGCGCAGCTCCGCTGCGTGACCTCTTGTTGCCTGACACCAAGTCAGGTGGGGAGTTTGGCTGGGGCGGCACGCCCGTTAAACGATAACGCAGGTGTCCCAAGTGATGCTCAGCGTGAACAGAAATCACACGTGGAGCATAAGGGCAAAAGCCCCGTTGACCTGTTGAATTTCAGTATCCTTCCAAGCCGTGAAAGCGTGGCCTAGCGATCCTTTGGTCCCGAATTCAAATGTTCAAGGTATTGAAGCCAGAGGTGACAGAAAAACCACCACAGGGATAACTGGCCTGTGGCCGCCAAGCGTTCATAGCGACGTGGCCTTTTGATCCTTCGATGTCGGCCCTTCCTACCCTACGCCTGCAGAAAAGCGTAAGGGTTGGATTGTTCACCCACTGACAGGGAACGTGAGGTGGGTTTAGACCGTCGTGAGACAGGTTGGCTTTATCCTACTGTCGGATGTGCGGACCCGAAAGCATGGTTTGTTTGATGGACGGGCCCAGCCAGGGTAACCTGCGGTAGTACGAGAGGAACTCGCAGGTCTCGCCTCTGGCATCTGCGGTCAGCCGAGG
>JAAEPW010000061.1 GCA_024232355.1 Chloroflexota bacterium
GGTAAACGCGAGGGAAACTCTCTCTTAGCCTCAGCTCATACGAACGTGCAGAAACTCTTCGGTACGGATGATCCTTACTCGATACTGGGTTTCTCGCCTGCCTCTCAGCCCTTCACACTAGTCAAAAGTGTCCAATCAGTTGCTGGCTAGAGAGGGTCTATCAAGTGCTCTCATGAACACTACCGAAAATTGACATGATCAGCATCAAGGCATTGTTATTAGTCGCATAACCTTCGGTGTCAGAAGTCACTTGTATAGTTAAACGCCTAGATGTACAATCTAAAGCACAATGACATAATCGTTTGAGCAAGCCATCCAAGAGGCTTGCCCTACTGACAAAATCAAGGGGAGGAAATCATGGCAGAAAAACAAGCGTTACTAGTCCAGGCAGAACCTCTGACAGATTTTTGCGTGCAGGTATTCCAAAAGCTGGGCATGCCAGAAGAAGATGCCCGCATCACTACCGACGTGTTGGTAGAAGCCAACCTGCGCGGGACCGATAGCCACGGCGTGGCCCGCCTGCGTCGTTACGTCAACGGCATACGAGACGGTATGATGATCGTTCAGCCCGAGGTCAAAGTAGAGGTCGAGACCCCGGTCACAGCCACGGTGGACGCCGGGGCAGGCTTGGGCCAACCGGTCTCTTACCGGGCTATGGAGACGGCCATTCAAAAGGCGGTGGACTATGGAGCCGGGTTCGTCACCGTGCGCAACTCGAACCACTATGGCATTGCCGGATATTATGCGATGATGGCCCTCGAACACGACTGCATCGGCATGTCGATGACCAATGCTGCCGTGCTGGCTGTTCCCACCTTTGGGCGAGATTCGATGCTGGGCACCAACCCCATCGCCATCGCGGCCCCGGCGAACGAGGAACGGCCCTTTGTGATGGACATGGCCACCACCACCGTACCGCGCGGCAAGCTGGAGGTGTACAACCGTCAAGAAAAGCCCCTCCCGATGGGTTGGGCCACCGACGAGACCGGCACACCCACCGACGACGCCGGGCGGGTGCTGGACAACTTTATCGAGCGAGCCGGTGGCGGACTTTTGCCGTTGGGCGGAGCCGGAGAACTGCTGGGCGGTCACAAGGGATACGGCCTGATGATGTGGGTGGACGTCTTTTGCGCCATCCTTTCCGGCGCATCTTATGCAAACATGGTCTACCCCAAGACCCCCGAAGGCAAGCCGCTTCCTTCAGACATTGGACACTTTTTCGGTGCCTGGCGCGTGGACGCTTTCCGGCCCGTGGACGAGTTCAAGGCCGCTATGGACGATCTACAGCAACGCATCAAAAAGACTCCCCAGGCGAAGGGTGCGAGCCGCATCTATATTCACGGCGAGAAAGAGTACGAAGAAGCAGATGTCCGCTCCCGCGACGGCATCCCCCTCAATCCCAAAGTCGCCGCAGACCTCAAGGCAATTGGGGAAGAAGTGGGCGTAGAATACAACCTGTAGTAATATCAAAATCCTGTAGCATAGGGCCTTGTGCCCGTCGTTCGTTCACAAGACTCGCCCACAAGGGGCTATGCTACAGGTAACTTTTTGATTTGAACAAAAGATTTTTATGACGACTGTCGAGCGCTTTGAAGATACGCCGGTCTGGCAACAAGCCCGCGAGATTGTGCGTGCCGTGTACCAGATGACAAAAGACTTTCCGTCGAACGAGAAACTCGGCCTTACCATGCAAATACAGGGATCGGCGGTCTATACAATGTCTAGCATCGCCGAGGGTTTCGAGTGCAGCACGGTCCAAGAGTGTATCAACTTTTTGCATATAGCCAAAAGTTCCAATGGCCGCGTTCGCTCGTACGCCTATGTGGCTCTCGATCTATGGTACATCTTGCAAGGCGAATGCGACAACCTGATTCGACACTGCGAAACACTCTCCAAACACCTCAACGAATCCATCGAGCAATTAGAACACACAATCAACGATGCAGAATAATCTTGCACCGTACTCAAGGAGACCATGCCAAAGACAATCACAGCAAACCAAGCACAGACACATTTGAGCGACATCATACGCCAAATCGTCGAGAACGGCGACCCGATCATTGTAGAACAAGCGGGCATCCCCCAAGTTGCCGTCATCTCGTTGGCCGACCTGGAGCGGCTATGCGAGCCAACGACTTTGGGTCACAACGGCAAAACATTCGACTCCCCCAACACAACAAAATCCAACTTGTGGGAAGAATTTGAGCGCGAACTGCAAGACCTGTCAATCGAGTAGAGGAAAAAAAAAGTTAATGACAGACACAATCACGTATTCCATTCCATACAGCAAAACCGAGATCGAATTCAGTCTGCCGCCCAGTATGCGCGGCACAGTACTCGTGTCTAAAAAAGCCGAGCCTCTGGCCGACGTGGAAAAAGCCATCAATGAGACCCTGGCCAACCCCATCGGCACGCCGCCGCTGCAAGAAATGGCCAATCCCGGGGATCGCGTGTGCATCACATTCACCGACATCACCCGCGCCAGCCCCGACTATTTGCTGGTTCCGGCCATCCTACGCAAGCTAGAGGCCGCGGGCGTCCGCGACGAGGATATCACCCTGCTCTGCGGCATCGGCCTGCACCGGGATTCGACGCCCGAGGAAAAGGTCGCCAAGCTGGGTCAGGCCGTGGTAGACCGCTACCGCGTGATCGACAACGAGCCGCAGAACCCCGATGCCCTGGTCGACCTAGGGGTAACGGCTGGCGGCGTGCCGGTATCCGCTCACCGGGTGGCGGTGGAGGCGGACCTGCTGATCGCCACCGGGATCGTCGAGCCGCACCAGTACGCCGGTTACTCGGGCGGGCGCAAGACGTTGGCGGTGGGAGCGGCAGGCGAAGCCCTTATTGCCCACACCCACGGTCCGGCCTTTATCGACGACCCCAACGCCCGGCTGGGCCGCATCGACGGCAACCCATTCCATGACGCCGTCACCGAGGCCGCCCGCCGCGCGAATCTGCGCTTTATCATCAATGTGGTGATGGACGATGCAAAGCGGGTCGTGTGCGTCAAGGCCGGGGAGCCGGTCGAGACCCACGCCCAGTTGGTCGACTTTGCCCGCTCGATTTACGAGGTGCCTATTCCGCACCAGTACGACGTCGCCATCGGCGGGGTGGGCTTTCCCAAGGACGCCAACCTCTACCAGGCCAGCCGCGCCGCGTCCTACCTGTTTTTCGCGCCGACGCCGGTCGTCAAACCGGGTGGGTTTCTCATCGTCCCGGCCCGCTGTGAGGAGGGCGCGGGCGACGGGGTGGGGGAGCAGCGATTCCTCAGCGGCATGCGAAACGCCCCCGATATTCAAACCGTCCTAGACGACGCCCGCCAGCACGGCTACCCACCAGGCCAGCAGCGGGCTTTTGTCATGGCCAAGGTGCTGGAAAAGGCCCGCGTCGTCATCGTCGGCAGCGAGACCCCCGACGTGGTCACAGACTGCAAGATGACGGCCGTCGAGACGATGGAAGAGGCCATAAAACTAGCAGCGAGCGAACTGGGTGCCGAATTAGATGTGCTCATCGTGCCCCACGCACTGCTGACACTGCCAGTTGTCACTGAGTAACACAAGCTGTTACTGTTTATGCTATCTATATTGGACACAGAGATGCACAGAGAATACACAAACCTTTCTCTGTGTTCCTCTGTGAAATACTCTGTGTAACATATCAAGTTGAGCAGTAACATAAATTTTGATTCAAAGGAAATTGTATGCCAAAACCAACCGACATTCACGCCCCCGCTGAGGACGATTACGTATATTGTATCCGCTGCGGCCTCTGCCTGGCCGCCTGCCCGACCTATCGGGAATATCTCACCGAGACATCTTCCCCCCGCGGACGGATCGTCATGACGCGCCAGGCCATGGAAGGGAATCTCGAACTGAGTCCCAACCTGTTCGAGCAGATGTATTCTTGCTTTGGATGCCTGGCCTGCAACGACATCTGCCCGGTGGGCAACGCCCCCGGCAATCTCGCCATCGAGATGCGGTACGTGCAAGAGCAGGTAAAACCGGCAGGATGGAAAAAGCCCCTTTTCCGCGGCCTCATCCCCCATCCCGGACGGATGGAGTTGGCCACGCTGCCGCTCCGCATCTATGAGAAATTTGGGCTGCGCCGCCTGTTCTACGCGCTGGGGCTGCGCAAGCTGATGCCGACCTATTTGCGCGACTTGGAATCCATGCTGCCCCACCTGCCTCAGCGGCCCCTGCGGCAAATATTGCCAGAGGTGACGCCCGCGAAAGGCGAGGCCCGCCACAAGGTCGGGTTTTTCCTGGGCTGCGCCCAAAGTCTGCTGTTTGCCGAAGAGAGCGCGGCCACCGTCCGTATCTTGGCCCGCAACGGCTGCACGGTCATCACGCCCAAAGAGGTCAAGTGCTGCGGTATGCCGTCCGTTGGCTACGGCCAGCGCGAGGTCACCCTCGACTTGGCCCGCGAGAATATCGAGCTATTCGAGCAGTACGACGTGGACGTCATCGTCACCGACTGCGCCACCTGCGGCTCGACGCTCAAAGAGTACGTCGAGTTCCTGGAGGACGATCCCGAATGGGCCGAGCGTGCCAAGGCCTTTAGCGAAAAGATGCGGGACATTAACGAGTTCCTGATGGAGATCCCGCTGGAGAAACCCAAGGGACGGCTGGATATGCGCGTCACCTACCACGACCCCTGCCACCTGCGGCGCGCGCAGGGCGTGTGGGAGCAACCCCGCGCGTTGATGGAGATGATCGACGGCGTCGAGTTTGTCGAGATGGAAGAGGCCGATTGGTGCTGCGGTTCGGCGGGCACCCAACTCATCACCCATCCCGAAACCTCGCTCAAGGTGATGAAGCGCAAGATGGAGAACGTCAAGGCCACAGGCGCGCAGGCCGTCGCATCGGGCTGCCCCGGCTGCCAGATGCAGTTGAACGTCGGCATACGGCGAAATGGATTAGATGTAGAAGTGGTGCACCCGGTGATATTGTTGGATCGGGCGTATAGCCAAGTAGAAGAGTAAACGAGGAAAAGAATTATGTTGAGTCAATCAGTTATAAAGCAATTACAAGACATTGTTGGCAAAGACGGGGTTTTGAACACTCCCGAGGATTTGGTGGCTTATTCATTTGACGGCACCTTTGCCGAGCACCGGCCCGACGTAGCCGTGCTGCCGACGACAACGGAGCAGGTGAGCGAGATTATGAAATTGGCCACCCGCGAGCGTCTCCCCATCATCGCCCGGGGTATGGCGACCGGCCTGGCAGCGGCATCGGTTCCCTTTGACGGGGGCGTTGCCCTCTCACTGACGCGGATGAACCGCATCCTCGAAATTGACGAGGAAAATATGACGGCCCACGTCGAGGCGGGCGTCATCCCTGCCGAGCTGCAAAAGCACGTGGAAAAAACGGGACTGTTCTATCCCCCCGATCCTTCCAGTGTCCGGCAGTCGACCATGGGCGGGAATATTGCCTGCAACGCCGGCGGCCCCCGCTGCCTCAAGTATGGCATCACCGGCGACTACGTGCTGGGCCTCACCACCGTCCTGGCCGATGGGCGCGTGCTCAAGAGCGGCGGCAAGATGATCAAGGACGTCGTCGGCTACGACCTAAACTCGCTCTTTACTGGCTCGGAGGGCACGCTGGGCATCATCACCGAGGCCCTGATGCGGCTGACGGCCAAACCTCAATTCGCCCGCACCGCCCGCGCCGAATTTATGACACTGGACGACGCTGCCAAAACCGTCAACGCCATCCTCAGCACCGGCATCGTCCCCGCCACCTTGGAACTGATGGATGAGACGGCCATCGCCTGCATTGAGGAAGCGATGCAACTGGGGCTGCCCCTGGACGTGGCGGCGATCCTGCTCATCGAGACCGACGGCTCCGACGAGGAAGCCGTGGTTCGAGAGATCGAGGCCGCAGCCCGCATCTGCCGGGAGAACGGCGCGCGCGAGGTGAACGTGGCAAAAGATGAAGAGGAACGGGCGAGCTTGTGGAAGGCCCGCCGGTCGATCTCGCCCTCGCTGGCCCGCCGAGCGCCCAACAAGCTGGGGGAAGACATCACCGTGCCCCGCAGCGCCATCCCCGAGGCGGCACGCCGCATCAAAGAGATCAGCGCCAAGTACGACTTGCCCATCGTCGTCTTTGGCCACGCTGGCGACGGCAATCTGCATCCCAACATCCTCTTTGACAAGCGCAACCCCGAACAGTGGGCCAAGATCGAGCCCATCGTGGGAGAGCTTTTTGACGTGGCGCTGGAGCTGGGGGGAACGCTCTCCGGCGAGCACGGCGTGGGCACGCTCAAACGCCCCTACATGAAAAAGGCGCTGGGGTCGCTTTCGCTGGAAATTCAGCGGGGCATCAAGCAAGCGTTTGACCCACTGAACATACTGAATCCGGGAAAGGTGCTACCAGACGCGTAACGCACGAAACGCGCCCGTTCAGGGGCGCAAATGTAAGGAAATAACGATGACCGTCACAAAGAAAGATTCGGTGCATGTCTATCTGGGAGAAAGACATCCCAACATCCAGTCCTGGCGAACTTTTGGTGGAACAGTCATCCAATAGCTAGAGAACTTGACGCGGACATGTTGTCCGCGTCTTGAGAATTTTTGACACAATACAAGGAGCACAACATGTTAGAATTGAACAAAGGTGTTGACATCCTCGCCGACGTCGGCGGGATCAATACCCTAGACGAAGCAAAAGCCCTGTTCGAGGCCCGATGCGACCCGGAAAGTTTGGCCCGGCTGGCCAAGATCAGCAACGAACAAGCGCTGCTGAAAATCGCAAACGCGATATCAATGACCGATCCCGACGCGGTCTTTGTAAACACCGGATCAGACGCGGACGTTCAAAAAGCCAGGGAGATGAGCCTGGAAAAAGGTGAGGAAAAACCCCTGGCGATGAAGGATCACACGATCCACTTTGACCTGCCCCAGGAGCAAGCGCGCATCATCAAGCAGACATTCTACATTGTGAACGCGGACGAAGAGACCAGCACGATGGCCAAGAAAACCCTCAGGAGCGAGGCGCACGAGTACGTTCGGACCCACATGACGGGAATCGCCAAGGGAAAGACGCTGTTCGTGGGTTTCTTTAGCCGGGGTCCCATCGGCGCTCAGGCCGCCATTCCGGCGCTAGAGATCACCACGTCCACCTATGTGATGCACTCGGCGAACATTTTGTACCGGAACGTCTATCACCAGTTTGACCAAGAAGCGGAGCGTTATGGGCTGTTCTTTACCAACGTCCACGGCGAGGGATTGAACAGGCCGGAAGACCTGCCCAACGCGCGGGTATTCATGGACCGCAGTTGGCTGACGACGTTCTCAATGTTCTGTACGTACGCCGGAAACACGCTTTTGCTCAAAAAAGGCAACCACCGGTTCGCGGTCGACTTGGCGACGTATTTTGGCAAAGAAAAGGAACTATCGGAGCACATGTTCGTCACGGGCCTGACGGGACCCGGCGGACGCAAGACCTTTTGTGCCGGAGCCGCGCCCTCGGGATGCGGCAAGACCACGACCGCTATGGTCGGCTCGGATTTCATCGGCGACGACCTGGCCCAACTGTGGATCGCTGAGGATGGTACGCTGCGGGGCATCAACCCAGAAAAGGGCATGTTTGGCATCGTCCGGGACGTGAACGCCGAGGGCGATCCCTACTTGATGAAGGTCCTGAGAAAAGAGGGCGCCGAAGTGATCTGGTCGAACGTATTGGTCGACGAGAACCAGGTGCCGCATTGGGAAGGGAACGGCGAGGAACATCCCAACAAAGGATTCAACTTTCAGGGCGAGTGGTGGGAAGGCAAGACGGACGACAGTGATGAGCTGATCCCCATTTCTCATCCCAACTCGCGCTGCACGCTCGATAACGCATTCATCGACAACTATAACGAGGATGCTGCCGAAGACCCGCGTGGGGTCGAGATCAAGGTCATCACCTACAGCGGGCGCGATAGCGACACGATGCCCCCGGTTTGGGTCGCCAAGAATCCCGACCAGGGCGTCGTCATTGGGGCCTCGATCATGTCGGCAGCGACCAAGACCGAGATCGGCGCATCGGGCGTCCGCCGTCAGCCTTGGGCCAACGAGCCGTTCATCGCCGGACCACTGGCCGACTATATGGACGCGCAGTTTACATTCTTTAACTCGGACAAACTCAAGAGCAAGCCCATTATGGCCGGGTTGAACTATTTCCTGACGTGCAAAGCCCGTGGCGAGGAGACGAACGGACTGCTCGGCGAAAAGCGCGACGTCAAAGTATGGCTCGGCTGGCTCGAACGCCGGGCGCACGGGGACGTCGGCGCGATTGAAACGCCCGTTGGCTTTATTCCCAAGTACGAGGACCTCAAAGATCTGTTTGCCGAGATCGGCAAAGAGTATCCGCGAGAACTCTACGACAAACAGTTTGCCCTCTATGTGGACAATATCGTCGGCAGAATCGATTTGCAGGAAAAAGCCTACCAGGAGCGGAGAAACACGCCTCCCAAATTGTTCCAAGTCTATGGGGAACAACGAGAGGGCCTCAACGCGCTCAAGGAGAAATACGGTCCGGTGGTTTCGGTTGAGCAATTGATCGAGGCTGCTGGAAGTAATGTATGAGGCCTAGCGCCAGACCAAACGCGTTTGAATGGAGACAAGAATGAACAAAAGACTCGTCACAATCATCGTATTGCTGGTACCAATCTTGGGAATAGGCTGCGGCCTTTTGCCACAACCGACCCCTATGCCGACACTCGTGCCAACTTTGACACCAACACCCATACTCATCCCAACTTGGACACCAACCGCTGTCCCGACGGCCACTCCAACCCCAGAACCAACGTCCATACCTACCCTTACACCAGAACCCACTGCGACAGCCACCCCCACACCGGAAGAAAGCACTGAATCGGAGGACCTGGGGGATGGAAGGGTGCTGTACACCAACGCTACCGAAGGGTACAGTCTCGAACTACCTGATACTTGGCTGATAATTGATATGACTTTGGAGAACCTGGAGGCCGCATTGGAACAATTTGATGATGACAGCGAACTCGGTCAAATGATCCAACTTGGTTTGGCCTCTCAGAACATGGATATGAGTTTTTATGGCATAGACACCGATCCGGCCAGTTTCAAGGACAATCCATCAGGAACCTCTATAAATATTATGCGCCAAGATATGCTAGCGGGTGTTGATCCTACTCGATTGGTCGGCATATTAGAAGCTCAGATATCTGCAGTAGAAGGATTTACCATCCTCAATAGCAGCACACTCGATATTGGTGATCTATCTGCTGCACGTCTCGACGCTCAAATGTCTGCGACTAACTCCTTCGGTCAACAGATTAAGACCCAATTAATCCAGATCTATATCCCAACCGACAAGACAGTCTTTATTCTCACTGTTGGTACAGGCGCTGCTCACTTTGCCGATTATAAAGAGACTTTTGATCGCATCGTCAACAGCTTTAAGCTTGTGGAGGAATAGTTGTACTCGGCCACACTTGCGAAGGTTACCAAAACCTTCGCGAGAAACACGAGATGAACAGGAGATCCTAATGCTCACCAAAGAGGAACTGCTCGCCAAAGCCAAAAAACCCGCCAAAGACGCGATGCGCATGCACCCCTTTTACCGCGGCAAGATCCAAATCGCGCCCAAGTGCGCTATCCGCGGGCTGGATGATTTTGCCATCTGGTATACGCCCGGCGTGGCGAGCCCGTGCCGCGCCATCCACGAGAACGAGGAACTGTCCTACGAGTACACCAACCGGGGCAACACCATCGCCATCGTCTCGGACGGCACGCGGGTGCTGGGGCTGGGCGACATCGGCCCGGCTGCCGGGATGCCGGTGATGGAGGGCAAGGCGCTGATCTTTAAATATCTGGGCGGCGTGGACGCGGTCCCCATCTGCCTGGATACCAAGGACCCCTACCGCGTCATCCTGGCCGTCAAGCTGATCCAGCCATCCTTTGGCGGCATCAACCTGGAGGACATTTCGCAGCCCAAGTGCTTTCGCGTGCTCGATATGCTGCGCACCGACCCGGAGATCAAGATTCCCGTCTGGCACGACGATCAGCAAGGCACGGCGATGGTCATCCTGGCCGGGGTGATCAACGCGCTCAAGGTAGTGGACAAATCGATGCAAGACGCCACCTTTGCGGTGATCGGCACCGGCGCGGCCAACGTCGCAACCATCCGGTTGCTGCTGGCCTGCGGCGTCCCCTTTGGCCACATCTATGCCTGCGACAGCAAGGGTTTGCTCCATCCCGAACGGGAGGACGTGGCCCAGCGCAAGATCGAGTTTGTGGACAAATGGCGCATCTGCCAGAACAGCAACGCCGAGGGGCGCCGCGGCGGGCCGGACGAGGCGATGCGCGGCGTCGACGTTTGCATCGCGGCCAGCAAGCCCGGGCCGGGCACGATCCTGCCGGAGTGGATCAGCGCGATGGCCGATGACGCTATCGTTTTCGCTTGCGCCAATCCGATCCCCGAAATCTGGCCGTGGGAGGCCAAAGAGGCCGGGGCGCGCATCGTGGGCACGGGCCGCAGCGATTTCGCCAACCAGATCAACAACTCGTTGGGGTTCCCCGCTATCTTTCGCGGCGTGCTGGACGTGCGCGCGACCACCATCACCGACGAGATGGCCATCGCCGCCGCCGAGGAACTGGCCCGCTACGCCGAGGAACGCGGCCTCGACGAGGAAAATATCGTGCCGACGATGGACGATTGGGAGGTCTTTCCCCGTGAAGCAGCGGCGGTCGGTATGAAAGCGCAGGAGCAAGGAGTGGCCCGCTTGAGCATCCCCTACGACGAACTGCTCAGCAAAGCTCGGGATACCATCGCCCAGGCCCAGGAAATGACCCGCTTTTTGATGGAAAAGGAAATCATCCCGCCCGTACCGGCGGAGTGGTGAGAAATCAAGTTTCTTTAGGGGAGGGAAAAACAATGTATGATTTGATCATCATCGGCGGCGGGCCAGCGGGCATCACGGCTGCCTCAATGGCCATCAACCAACGGATGGAAATACTCATCATCGCCGAACGCTGGGGCGGCCAGACCTCTTACGCGATGCAAGTGGAGGATATGGAAGGGCGAGAGACCATCACCGGTGAGGCGCTGCTCGAATCGTTCCGTCGCCAACTCGACTATTTGGACTTTGTGCGCGACTTTGACACCGTCGTCGAGGTCAAACCCGTAGAGAATCACTTTGTCGTGAAAACCGTCCGAGGCGACTGTTACGAGGGCAAGACGCTGATCGTCGCGACAGGCGCCAAGCCACAGCATCTGGAGGTCCCGGGCGAGATACGGCTGGCCGGGCGCGGGCTGAGCTATTCGGCGGACACCCACGCCAGTTTGTTCTTGGGCAAAGATGTGGCCGTGGTCGGGAATGGACGCCGCGCTCAATGGGCCGCCGCGAGCCTGTCCCGCAAGGCGCACCAAGTCTATCTGCTGACCTCTCAACCGTTGGTAACAACCCCATTGGCCGACAAACTCGTCCAGATGAAGAACGTCGAGGTCATCGAAGGCGCCAGGGTACAGGACGTGGGCGGCGAGCGATTTGTGGAGCACATCGTCGTCGCAATGCCCGATGGCGCGGTGCGTGAGGTACCGGTCAAAGGCGTGTTCGTCAAGCTGACACGCACACCCAACTCGGCGTTGGTGCAGGAATGGGTGAACTGCGACAACCGGGGACACATCACCGTGGACGCCTACTGCGCTACCAGTTGGGCCGGGGCGTTCGCCGCCGGTGACGTGACCCACGTCTCGGAGCAAGTGTTGGTCCACATCGGCGAGGGGGCCAAGGCAACTATATCGGCCTATCGCTATTTGTTGATGCGGGGGAATGGTGGGTAGAACGTGGATTGGCAGGATTAGCGGATGAATTCGACCAATCTTGCCAATCCACGTTAGGCGCGAAAACCTCACAAGTTACCGGAGGAAATATGTCTCCATATTTTTGGCTCGGTGCGATCCTTATACTCATCGCTCTCGCCTACAAAGCTCGCCAAAGAAATAAAGCCTGTCCAAATTGCGCTACAGAATTCCCGAAATGGCGCAAGCCCCAAGATCTATATGAAACTTTCGTGGGTGGATGGACGTGCCCGAACTGTAGCAAGAAATACACATGGAACCTACGGGAGCGCGGCTAAAGCCCAACTTGAGCGAGTCTCAATTATCAACGAGAATGGAAATAACTATGCCACCCTTTGCTGATTATTACGTTCTTGTCCAAGCACGCTCGATCGAACATATCGAGTCGTTCCTCAACCATTTTCTGCCGGAGAGGGAGATAATTATTGATAACTGGATAGTGCCCTTTGGAACTCCGGCAGACTCTGGCACTGCGATTGAAATCGTTGATGACCTCATCACATACTGCCTGGAAAACCCCAACGAGTATCAATCCATATCCTGGCGTTCAACCAAGAACATCCCTCCACGTTTAGCAGAAGTATACTTTACAGATGATAGAGAGATGATATTTGGCCTGTCGTCCTTCCAAGGGGAAGACGAGGACAATTGGTTACAGAAACTAGAGGATTTTTTTGGCACTGATATAGGCTATATTGCCTACGAAAAGCCACCCCCAACGAGTGGCAAAGAGTTCAGAAAGATTTGTACATCACTAAAAACTGGAACGAGGTAGAACAATGCTGAAACGTGCTCACGAGATCAAAGAACAACTAACCGCCTGGCGACGGGACTTGCACATGCATCCCGAACTGGGCTTTGAAGAAACGCGCACCGCCGCCCGCGTGGTAGAGATACTAGAGCCCCTGGGCTATCGCATCCGCACCGAGGTGGGCCGTACGGGGGTGGTGGCGGACCTGGGAGAGGGTCACCCCATCGTCGCCATCCGCGCCGATATGGACGCCCTGCCCATCCAGGATGGCAAAGACGTGCCTTACGCATCAAAAACGCCGGGCCTGATGCACGCCTGCGGCCACGATGCCCACACCGCCGGATTGCTGGGCGTGGCGACGCTGCTGACCGAGGAGCAATTCCCCGGCACGGTTCGCTTGCTCTTCCAGCCCTCGGAAGAAAAGTGGGATGATGAGGGGAAAAGCGGCGCGTCGCGTATGATAGATGACGGCGCGATGGAGGGCGTGGACAAGGTACTGGCCCTCCACGTGGACTCGGACATGGACACCGGCTATATGAGCGCGGGGGCTGGCCCGGCGCTGGCGGGGGCGGATTCCTTTCAGGCCACCATCACCGGTAAGGGCGGGCACGGGGCGTACCCCCACAAGGTGGTGGACCCCATCTACATCGCCGGGCACATCATCTTGGCCCTCAATGGCATCGTGTCCCGCCGTGTGCATCCGGTGGCCCCGGCGGTGATCAGCATCGGTGCCATCCACGCCGGGGATGCGGGCAACGTGATCCCGGAAAAAGTCGATATCAAGGGCACCATCCGCTACATGGAGCCGGACGTGCAAAAGACGATCCACACAGAGATCGAGCGAGCGTTTGGAATGGTGCGGGCGTTGGGTGGAGAGTACGCACTGACCATCGAAACCGGCTACCCGCCGATGCCCAACGACGCCGGGGTGGCTGATCTGCTGCTGGCGGTCGCCACCGACCTGTTGGGAACTGATCACATTCGGCCCCACAGACGAGAGATGGGGGCCGAGGATTTTGGGTACTTTTCATCGCTGGTCCCCGGCGCACTGTTCAGACTGGGCTGCAAGATCGAAGGAGACGCACGACGGCATCACGATCCGCGCTTTGACGTGGATGAGCGATGTCTGCCCATCGGGACGGCCATCCTGACCGAGGCGGCGCTGCGACTGTTGCGCGAATAGACCAAGGTTCGTATTAGAACCACGAATGAACGCAGATTCACGCAGATGAAGATGAAATTGAAATTGAGAACGATCAAAAATCTATGTTCATTTATGTTTATCGGCGGTTAATCTTTTGTATTTGGTATTTCGTTAGTTCTGTCAGTCAATCAGGGCAAAGCCAAAAACTCCAAGCACAAATCGGCACCAAAATCTGTGTCCGAGAAAATTGTCTGGAGTAAAACTACGGACCAACATCGAGGAGGAGAAAATGCTGGAACATGCACGTATGATCGAGGAGCAATTGATTGCCTGGCGGCGGGAATTCCACATGCACCCCGAACTGGGCTTTGAGGAAACACGAACCGCCGCCCGCGTGGCCGAGATATTGGAGCCGCTGGGCTATCGCATTCGTACCGGGGTAGGGCGCACGGGGGTGGTGGCAGACTTGGGAGAGGGGCATCCCATCGTCGGCATCCGGGCCGATATGGACGCCCTGCCCATCCAGGATGGCAAAGACGTGCCCTACGCGTCGCAGGTTCCCGGCATTATGCACGCCTGTGGTCATGATGCCCACGTCGCCGCCCTGTTGGGCGTGGCGACGCTGCTATCGCAAGAGACTTTTCCCGGCACGGTTCGCTTGCTCTTTCAACCCTCGGAGGAAAAGGGCGATGCAGAGAGCATCAGCGGCGCTCCCCGCATGGTAGAAGATGGCGCGATGGAGGGCGTGGATACGGTGCTGGCCCTGCACGTAGACTCGGGCCTGGCCACCGGCGACATCACGGTTGGCTCGGGGCCCGTCTCGGCCGGGGTGGATAGCTTTTACGCCACCATCACCGGCAAAGGCGGGCACGGAGCGATGCCCCACAAGACGGTGGACCCGGTTCACATCACTGGGCAGGTCATCCTAGCCCTTCACGGCATCGTCTCCCGCCGTTTGCATCCGGTTGCCCCGGCGGTGATCAGCATCGGCTCGATTCACGGTGGAGATGCGCCGAATGTGATTCCAGAGCAAGTGGAACTCTCCGGCACCATCCGCTATATGGATACTCGAGTGCGCGATGAAATTCACGTCGAGATCGAACGCGCGCTGGGAGTCGCTCGATCTCTAGGCGGCGATTACGCTCTCCGATTCCGGATTGGCGGCCCGCCGATGATCAACAACGCAAAAGTAACAGCCCTGATCGAAAAGGTCGGCGCTGATCTATTGGGAGATGACCACGTGCTGCCCTTCAAACCAGAGATGGGGGGCGAAGATTTCGGTGCCTTTTCTGATCTGGCTCCCGGCGCAATGTTCATGCTGGGCTGCCGGATCGAGGGGGACGAGCGCGAGCATCACAACCCCCGCTTTGACATTGACGAGCGCTGTCTGCCGCTAGGGACGGCTATCCTGACCGAGGCGGCATTGCGCCTATTGAAACACAAGGATTAACAAGTATATCTCGCGACCAATAAAACAACTCCTCCCTCAAAAGTCGAATGAGGGAGGAGTTTCTTTTTGACGAGGTTTTCTCGTCAGGGCCATTCAGCTAATTGCCCCCAGGATAGAGCTGCAAAGTTATTATTTAATAACCACGGGCAAGTAGACTTTGTACTTGAGCAAGTCAGTCTCAAGAATCCACGGACCACGGGTTGCCTGACCGTCGTAGGCGACGATCTGCGTGGAGAGTTCATCCTTTGTCAGTAGAGCCAGGATGTTATCTTGAGTCGTGCCGGTCGTTACCAGTGTCAGTGTGATCGTTTCACCTGCCGACAATCCATCTATGTACCAGTACGTCGTTGGTGGGAGATGGACGGTCCCGGCATCGTTCGTCCGGGTCAGGTCAACGGCCGTCAACTCTGAGTCAAGCGTGTAGGTTACATAGACCTCGCTGATCACATCAGTTTCGGCATGGACAACAGTCTGGTAGGTCACGGTGTAGGTGGCGGGGTACAAGTGTCTCAGGTCAACTTGTTCGGTGTGGGTCGTGTCGAACGTTACGGGAGTCTGGAAGCTCTGATTCTCGTTCAAGAAAGAAGCAACCCACGCCAGGGAGGCGTTCCAGTAGATGGTGACCTCGTTGGTTGACCAGGAATCCACGTGGTCGATGTAGCAAGTCTGCCCAACGCAGTCTTGCAACTCGGCCGCAGCTGTGGGATCCCAGCCGCCGCCACGGTACGGTCCACCGGCGAGCACACCAGGCGGAGGACCAGATAGACTGGCCCAGAAAGCGTGGTGCGGATTTTGCAGTGGGTCCTCACCGTGGCCCGAAACGTAAGACTTGGCCAGCGGGTTCCGACCCAGGATGTAATCCATGCTCTCGGAAACCCCGTTCAGATACGCCTCATCACCGGTGAGGTCGTAGGCCAACCCTATGATGATGGTGTTGTTGAGCACATAGTAGCTCGATCCCCAAGGATACTGGGGTACGCGGCGGTACGGGACGAGGTGGCCTTCGCTGTTCTGGATGTCCAGGTAACGATCTGCCGTGGAGAGCAAGTTCCCGGCGGCCTCCAGGACGAGCGTATCAGTGAGCGTGTTGGGCACAACCAACAGCGACATGGTGCCAAAAGCTCCGCTGTCTGGCCAAACCATCGAGACAAAGCCTTCGCCGGATTGTTGATATGGCATATCCAAAAAGTGCGGAGAAGCCAACAAGTAATCCAGGTACTCTTGCTCACCGGTAGTGATGAACAACTCGGCCGCGGCCCAGTAAAACTCGTCGGTCACGCGGGTATCGCCATAGTCACCGCCACCCGTCGACAGAGCGCCGGGAAAGTACAGCTCGGGATGCGCCACAGCCGCTTGCCAGGCTTTTTCGGCAGCGGCGAGGCACTGGGCTGAAAAGACAGGGTCGATAGTTTCCCAGATGCGGGCGGCCTGCCCGGCAATGGCTGCCAGGTGAAGCGTGGCCGCCGTGCTGGGCGGGTACAGGTGACGTGCAGTTGCATCCTGGTCGGGTCCAACCGCCCACGTATCATAGTCTTCGCCGTGTATCTTGTGATGAACCATCCCGGCCAGCGTGCTGTCAGGATACGTTCCGTCGCCTTCTGCGTTCAACATCTCGATCGTAGCGCCGTCGGGCACTTGCATCTTGAGCAGGAACTCGATCTCCCAACGTGCCTCGTCCAAGAGGTCTGGCACGTCGTTGTCATTTTCCGGGATGTTCATCGTGCCGTCGTCAAAGGCGGCAGCATCAGCGTAAGCGACGTGTTGCGAGCGCTCGTACTGGTTCAACAAGAGATAAGTGGCAAAGCCGCCGGGGACCATGTACTTGCCATAGTCGCCCGCGTCGTACCAGCCACCGGTTACATTGAGGGTATACGTGAGACCCAGCGTGTTCGTGCACGCGCCGGACCATACGACGCCGCCTTCCGTACCATCGAAACAAGGCACGTCATAGTCGCCATCGTTGACGCCCAGGGAGAGGTGGCCTGCCGGATGCGTCCACTCTGCGTTTCCAGCGTACGGCATCGTGACGGGCGTGCCACTGCGGGCATAGTAAAAGTAGGAGAGCGCGTCATACGTCATCGTCTGGTAGATGGATGCGCCGATCTCAAAGGGATAGCTGTTCTTGTTGCCAACCCGGAGTGTGTAGACGCCGGTGGCGGTCAAGTCAGAGAAATCAGCGATGTGTACGTCTTGGCCAGAGGCTGTGTCGAAACCGAACAATTCTGTCGTACCAGACAGAACGACGGTGTCGGTGCTGTCCACCACTTCCCACAGGAGCGGCGTCAGGAGCGTGCCCGGCTCACCACCGATGCTCGCTCGCTTGGCCGCACCGGGCAGATAGCCCACCTGGTTGACTCGAACTGCGAGTGGCGGCACTGGGGGTTCCGGCTCCACTGGGACACCTCTCGTTTCCAGTCTCACTTCATCCACCCACATTGTGAATGGGCCTAGATCACCTACCATAAAGACAAAAGCGGCACTCTCATCAGTGTAATCGGATATGACGTCTTCACACACATGGGTCTGCATTTCCGTCGTCAAGGGAACCTCGCAACGCAAATACTCGGTGTAAGGATCCACGTTTAGCTGCACTGAAAGCGGAACGGTGATCGCCTCGCTGGCGCGCGCCTGCAAGACAAACACATACCGGCTGCCTTCGGCAACGACGGTGCCAGCTCGCTCGAACGCGCCACTAGTGCCGGTGGACGTGATTACGGCCATACCATTGTCAACGACTGCGGAAACATCATCCCAGAAGAACCAGGGGGCTATTCCATCCTCGAAATCACCGGCCTCTAAACCGTTGTTCCACGGCTCAATCACAACATTGTCAAGCCACACATCCATCGAACCCAGTCCACCCAGCACGAAAAAGAGTTGGCCGGCGGAATCGGTCGTTGAAGCCTCGAACGCATACTCGTATGTCTGCGTGATTGTCGTGAGAGGAATCTCTGCCCGGAGATACTCGGCCCAAGGGTCAACGGGTTGTTGCATCAATACCGATGGGGTAACAGTCTGGTTGGCACGGGCATCAAAGCTCAGTTTATAGATACCGCCCTCAACCAATCCCACGCTGCTCTGCCCCATGCCGCCTTCCCATTCCTCTATGCCGCCACCGGTAACAGTGACGTGCAACTCGCCGCCGGCCGTAACAGTAATGACCGTATTATCTCCACTCCACCACGGGTCTACTGTGCCATCCTCAAAGTCGCCGTTGGTCACCAGGTTGGCGTACGGTTCCAGCACGACGTACTCGACCCACATGGTAAAGGCGTCAAGAGCACCCAACGAGATATTGAACAGAGCCGCAGGGTCTGTATAGTCGGATACAAAGGTGTATGCATAGGTCTGCATTGTCGTGCTTAGGGGGACATCCTGATAAAAGTACCCTGTCCAAGGATCGACTGCCTCCTGCAATGCTACCGGAACGGTAATGGCTCGGTCGGCCCGCGCTCGCAAAGCCACAAAGTAGCGAGTGCCCGTCACGATACCAACTGCCTGCTCCACGCCTCCATCCCAAGGATCAACGTGACCAGCATCGACAGCTATTTGAAACACACCATCAGTGACAGAATAATCTCCGCCCCAGAGACTCCAAGAAGCTGTACCTTCCTCAAAATCTCCATTCTGGAGCAAGTTGTTTTGCGCTGCCACGGTCATTGTTCCAACGACCAGCAGCAGGGCAAATATGGCTATGAAAAACGAGACCAAGACCATCAAGACCTTGGACCGCTTTTTTTGTATATGTTGAGTCATACTACTAATTTACCTCCTAATTTGGTATTTTATTCTTGTTGATCAAACTTTTGGGGAAAATAGTATTGTATATTTGAGCTTTGTACACCTCCTTTCGACACGACAACGAATTTGGAAATTGGTAAATTCCTGTCTGGTCAGGACATTCGTTGTTCAGTCCGATGACAGGCACCTGGGCTTGGTCTCTTGCAACATGAATGTTGCAAACCACAACAGTACTTTAATTCACCCAGTGCTTTTACAATTATATAGATTTTGTCCAGGCAAATCTTGTACTTTTGTGACTATTTGTTGTAAATTTGTGTCCACCTGGAAAGCAAAAAACCTGCCAGGTTGCGGATGCCTTGCATCCGACCCAAACTTGGCAGGTTTTTTGTTTTGTTGTGTGATTTAGATAGTAAGGGTATCTCTATATGCACTGGGGGGAATGCCGACTTGGCGTCGAAACACCTGGCTGAAATAGGCGCTGTCTGAAAATCCAACAGCCATCGCAACCTCGGTCACATTCATCTCGCCTTTAGCCAACAATACTTTGGCCTGGTTCACCCGGTAGCGATTGAGATAGGCCGTGAGCGATACGCCCATCTCTTGCCGAAAACAGCGAGATAAATAGCTGTTGCTCACACTGACGTGGCGGGCGATATCCTGGCGGGAAATCGGTTCCGCGTAATGGATGTGGATATAGGCCATCGCCTTGCGGACGAGACGCTGGGCTTGGGTCCCGAGTTTTCGATTGCGCGCCAGCGCCTCCTCAATGTGACTGAGGGTTTCCTCTACCGTAAATATTCCTTTCCCCAACACGGCCGTCACACCGCGATTCAACCGCGCCATATCTTCTTCGGTCAGCACCTGGCTGGTCAATACGATCACCGGTATGTTGTGGATAATCTCTTCGTCCCGCATGGCCTCCAGCACACCAAACCCGTCCAGTTCCGGCATCATCAAGTCCAGCAACACCAAGTCGGGACGCTCGCGCCGCATCACGGTCAACGCCTCTCGTCCGTTTCGGGCCTCGAGTACCCGGCAAGATGGCGATGACGCTTGCACGACCCGCGCGTGCATCTCTAGAATACCCGGTTCATCATCGACAATCAATATAGATTTGGCCCCATCTTGAACGTTTATCAAACCCAAACGCTCCAACGATTGCAACAGTTCTCCGGTCCCCACAGGCTTGGTCAAATAATCCAGTTCGAGCATCGAACCATTATCTCGATCCTGCGTTAGTTGGTAAAATAGCGTCGGGATCTCTCTCGTGGACGGGTTTCCTTTGAGCACTTTGAGAACCTCCCATCCTCGTTTGGATGCCAACGCCAGATCCAAGACCACAGCCCCCGGAAACTCTCGCAAAAGCTGCGACAGCCAGTCCACAGTCTCGTCGATCCAGAGGGCGTCCACCTCGAACCCTCGTTCAGTGAGGTGTTCGAGCAGCCTCTTTCCACTTGCAGATTGCTCGGCCAACAGGAGAACCCTTTGTCCCAAAGGCATTGCCGTCTTGGGCTCAACCGCCACGTCCTTGGCTACCGGGAGGGTGAAATAGAACGTTGAACCGGCTCCTTCCTCTCCAGAGGATCGCACGCCAATCTCCCCACCGTGCATCTCGACCAATCGCTTGCAGATCGCCAGTCCCAGCCCCAACCCACCGTACCCGCGCGCCGTCGCCCGTTCTGACTGACGAAACTCATCAAAGATCACTTGTTGCTCCTCGATGGGTATACCCAGACCCGTGTCACTGATGGCGACGGTCACCGTATCATCATTCGACTCGGCCCAAAGCGTCACCTGGCCGCGTGCCGTGAACTTGAGCGCGTTATTGACCAAGTTCAGTACCACCTGCCGCAACCGCGTCCGGTCCCCCCACACCTGGGGCAGATCAGCCGGAATCTCGGCCCGCCAACTGGGTCCCCGGTCGCGTGCCAGTTGATCTCCCACTACTGTGACAACCTGTAGCACCTCGGCCAAATCTAGCGGCTCGCACACCAACTTTAACCGCCCCATGTCACTCTGCGCCAGGTCTAGCACGTCGCGAATCAGGCCATCCAAATGCTGCGCGCTGGCGTGGATACGTTCAATGTCCTGGCGATGATGCTTGTCATTTCTTTCCTCTCGCAGCACCATCTCGCTCAAGCCTACGATCAGGTTCAATGGGGTGCGCAATTCGTGGCTCACGGTGGAGAGAAAGCGGCTCTTCATTCGATTTGCTTCCTCGGCCAAATGTCGCCCTTCGGTGGCTTCCCGGTACAACCGGGCACTCCGAAGCGCCGTAGACAATTGCTGAACGACCGCGCCACACAGTTCCAGATTGCCGGCGTCGAACGCCACAAAGCCCGATGATTCTCCCTGTATACTCAACGGCAACAACGCCATATTGAAGGGTTCCTGGTTGGGACCAAATCCCTCAGGCGGGAATTGTCGGCTAGGGAAACGAACGGGCATATCATCTAAATTTGGGACGGTGCGCAACGTGCTCCAGGCTACCAGATCATCTTGCTCGGACTCAAAAGTCGCTACACCAGCATATTGAATCCCCATCGCCGGTAGATGCTCCGCCAATGCCTCGAATGCCCGATCATCATCCAACGCGGCCAACAGACGAGATGTCAACAATGCCACGCGATCAGTCATCCATCGCTGATCAAATATATATTGCCGATATTGATGCTGCACGACCTCGCTTATGGCGATACGCGCCCGGTGCAGCATATCCTCAGCCAATTGCCTCGTCGTAGTTCCTCTCCGAGACTTTGAAAGCACCGGTATCTCGTCTTTTACCACAGAGATCGCGTCCTGCCACACGTGAGCATCATCGCCCACCATCTTGACCCGTTGTAGAATTTCCTTAAAGGTCAGATCAAAGTCCATCGGATCATCTCGATCCAAGCTCAAAACGAATGCTTTTACCAAACGTTGACACAAGACATAAACACTGTCCGAACTCAAATATCGCGCGCCGGTGAGCACGACTTCGGCCATCGTGTTTGCAAGCTGTACCAAAGCAACGTTCAGATCTGCACAAGATAGCTGTCGAGTCGTGTCATCATCGTACAGAGGCGAGATCACTTCTTTGGGTTGGCAGCCGCACGACTGGCGTACGACCAGCCGCGTTGCGACCTTTATGATTTCGGTGTCTTGTTTTTGCCCCTCGATGTACTGGAGCAAAAGCTCAAGAGACCGATACCCTCTTTCAAACGTCAAGCTGTGGACAGTGGTAAGTGGGGGAACCTGGACCACGGCCTCAGAGAGATTGTCAAACCCTACGACGGCAACGTCCTGTGGAATTCGGAATCCAGATTCTTTCAGCACCTGCATCGCGCCGATAGCGCATTCATCACTGCTCGCTAGCACCGCCGTGAATGAGGTTCCAGTTTCCAGTATCTGCTGCATCGCCTCTTGTCCGCCTGCAACGATGTGAAACCCATAAGAGACAAGGTTGGGATCGGCTTCTAGCCCTTGCTCTTGAATAACTGATTGGTATGTTCGAAGTCTTTCTTCACTATCCCCACAGGTGTCGTCTGGGCTCCCGGCAATAAAGGCAATACGCCGGTGGCCGTGCTCGATCAAGTGTGACATCGCCTGACGAATCCCCCCCTCATTGTCAACAGCGACTGCCGGCCCACCCTGCGCGGTACCTACAAAAACGATCGGATGCCCCGCCGCAGCAAGATCGTGGATGTAACGGGTTCTTGTCTCTGATGAAAGAGGATTCACCACAATCAGCCCATCTGTATTCCACGGACCGACCGGGACAAAGTCAACCTCGGGAGCAAGGACGGGCCAAGCAGGACGAATACTGCCAGTCTGGAGAACATCGGCGGGGCCTATGCCACAAGCCAACAACAAGTTACACTCCTGGCTTCGTGCGGCGGAGCGAATTCCGTGCAATAGGGGTCTGAGAAAATCCAACAGAATGGCATTCTCATAGACCTCCCAACCCGGCAGTACGCCTATTGTCAGATATTTGGACCTGGCGACTAGCATATTTATGCTCACAGAAACCATCTACTGAGATAGCGCTTGCTATCTCCTTACGTCTGTGTCTTTTGAATCTATTGATGTGATGGTCGGCAATGGGGTAATGGCAGATCTCATCCGGTGGAGCATCACAGAACTACTGGATGGAACAGTGTCCCGGGCATTCTGTTCGCAATTCACAACAAGAGTTTTCCACATAATGGAAAACTCTTGTTATACATCAGATAGATGCTGCTTGTGATCTAAAAATCAGATTCTTTTCAGAAAATCCTTTAGCTTGCGAGAGTGTGTGGGATGTCGCAGACGGCTGAGTGCCTGAGCTTCTATTTGTCGCACTCGCTCACGAGTCACTCCCAGTTTCTTGCCCACCTCTTCAAGCGTGTACGTTTCACCATCCACCAGACCATAACGAAGCTGCAATATACGCACCTCACGCGGAGGAAGGTCTTGCAAAATATCTTGCAACAATTCGCGCAACATTGCTGATGTTACTTCTTCATCAGGAGCCGTAGATTCTTCATCCTCGATGAAATCACCCAGTTCGCTCTCTCCCTCGTCGTCCGTGGGCATTTCCAGAGAAAGCGGCCGCCGAGCCACGCGCAACATCTCTTCCGCTTTGCGCGTAGGAATATCCATCGCCGCAGCCAATTCTTTGGTAATCGGTTCGCGCCCCAATTCTTGCGTCAGACGGTGAGATGTACGCAACAATTTATTGATTTGGTCGCCCATATGAACCGGTACGCGGATCGTGCGACTCTGATCAGCAATCGCTCTTGTGACCGCTTGCCGAATCCACCACGTTGCATAAGTAGAGAACTTGTGCCCCAGATGATAGTTGAACTTGTTTGCCGCTCGCAAAAGCCCGATATTGCCCTCCTGGATCAAGTCGAGGAAAGGCACACCACGTCCGATATATTTTTTGGCCACACTAATAACCAACCGAGAATTGGCGCGAATAAGATGCTCACGAGCCGCTAATCCGTCCAACACAGTCAGCCTAGACTTGATTTGTCCTTCAGGATTGAGATTGTTTTGATCTATTTTTTCTCGAGCAAAATGCCCAGCTTCCATACGCTTGGCCAATATAACTTCTTCTTCTGCCGTGAGTAATGGCACCCGTCCAATCTCTTTAAGATAAAGACCAATCGTATCATCTATTGTGATAGTGGCAAAGTATGCTTTTTGGTCATCTACCTGATCAAATTGTTCGGTTCCCTTGAGTTTGGCTTGCTGATTTTCCTTCTCTTCCGGAGACCCGACCTCAATACCAGACTCCATCAAGGTTGCCAAAATATCTTCAAGCTCTTCCAAGTTATCTTCAGCATGAGGAAAAGCTGTCTGGATATCACTATACGTGATAAAGCCCTGCTCAGCAGCCTTGGCCCGCAGGTATTCTTCACCAGATATCTCTACTTCTACTTCTACTAGTTCATTCTCTTGATACAAATTCATCTCTCACTCGATAACCTGATTCAAGGAGCACAATGCTTGACAAACACGCGCCAGACATTGTGCTCCAGGGTTTGATTGATTAGTGGTTTATTAAGCACCACCAAGTGATACTATACCACATTTGAGTATCACTTGTCAACCCCCAAAATGACCTAAATAAAATGTTATCAACGTCACATAAGAAATTAAACTGAAAGCGTTACTACTCAGCTTACCCTTGCGAAGGTTGCGAATTGCACTGTTACCGTAGTTATTTCGGGTAAGCAAAAGTGCCTTTGGCTTGAAAAGCACTGCCGAACCTTCGCAAGGGTTCCATACCCGAGTAGTTACCTGAAAGCTAAACTAGACAAGATAAAAATCCCTGGATGATAATCCAAAAAAGACATAACAAGAGATCAGGAACATGCAAAAGTTCGGAGAGTATCGGGATTCCACCTATTGTGCCAATTCGATTGAATTCGTGGCTTATTAGTTCTCCCAAAAAGAGTTTGTACATGTTCTAAAAGATCCAAAGTGATCTCGACAAGAAAAACAGAATCAACAATAGCAGACATCTTTACCCTCCCAAAGGGTAGGACACGGGGGTGGATTATTCCGTGTCCCAATGATAGGGTTTGCCTCCTAGAAATGTAGGAAAGTGAAATCCCACTTTGCCCACACGGTTTTTGTTTCCGGATATCTTTGTTTATCTTTATCTCTTTTTAATATAATGTTTTATGTAGTAGTCGTAGTAGTACAGTGGATACAGGGGATACTTTTCAATGGTGAGTGTCCTGCCCCCATATATATGGCTTGCACTCTTGGTTCTTGGTTGATATTGGGTTTTTGCTTGAATTTGTTGTCCACATCAACATGTGGATGAAATGGGATAAAAGGATTAGCTTGTTCATGCTTTGATGCCATGGACTATTTACAAGCAAAAAACAGTCAGTAGGGATAGACCAAAACCCGAATGTTATCCACAGGTACGGGATGTTATCCACAGAAAATACCGAGTTATCCACAGGTTTGGCGATTGTGTGAGGGTTTGATGTTTTTGAGGCCCAATATATGGGTTTTGTAGAATTATGCCCCCTATATTAGGGGGTGTGGATATGTTTGAGGGACAAATTATTTGTTGTTGTAAAGATGCTGACGCAGTGTAGTGACTTGACGACGAATGTCTTTGTTTTCTTCTATCAAATCGGCGATGCGCTCGCATCCATATAGAATAGTCGTATGATCGCGACCTCCCAACAAAGCGCCAATTCGGGGCAACGATTCCCCGGTTTCCTCCCGGATCAGGTACATTGCGATTTGTCGTGGTTGCGCGATTGCTCTGCTGCGGTTGCGTCCTTGTAGTATAGGAATTCCAATGTCAAAGTGACCAGACACTGCGTCGAGAATCTGATCCGGTGTCAGTTTGCTGCGCTGGGGCATCAGATTGTTCAAGGCCGCCTCAACAACTTTGGGAGTTAGGGATTGATGATTGAGCCTAGATATGGCCAGCACCTGGTTAAGCGCGCCTTCGAGTTCACGGATGTTGTTCTGTATTTTGCCAGCAATAAGGTAAAAGATTTCGTCAGGAATAAACAATCCGTAGGAGGCGGATTTGGAATGCAGAATGGCGATGCGTGTTTCCAGATCTGGCGATTGGATGTCGGCAATCAGCCCCCACTCAAAGCGAGAGCATAGCCGTTCTTCTAATGTGCTCATTGCTTTTGGCGGACGGTCTGACGAGATGATGATTTGTTTTCCAGTGCCGTGTAGGGTATTAAAAGTGTGGAAAAATTCTTCCTGAGTACTTTCTTTGCCGGCAATGAACTGAATATCATCTATAAGAAGAACGTCGACCGTGCGATACTTTTCGCGGAACGTATCGGTGGTGTGGGTACGGATGGCTGCGATAAGGTCATTCGTAAACTCTTCGGATGAGATGTAAAGCACCTGGAACCCTTGTGCATGGCAGATGTGGCCAACAGCGTGTAAAAGGTGTGTTTTTCCCAACCCGACCCCACCATAAATAAAAAGTGGGTTGTAGGCGCTGGCAGGGCTCTCGGTGACGGCCATAGATGCTGCATGAGCTAGCCGGTTGGCTGGCCCAACCACAAAATTCTCAAAGGTGTAGCGTGGGTTCAGGTTCACCGAGGTTGAAACTGGGGGGGAGATCGTTGGTGTGGCTGATGACGACTGAACAAGCGGAGCAAGCAAGGCTACCTCGTCTTGCTGTATCGTATCTTCATCCCACACAACAAATTTAACTTGAACCGTTTGACCCATTAATCGAGCAAGGGTCCGCTTGATGGTAGCCAGCAGGCGGCTTTCTAGCCAGTCCTTAGCATAACCGTTTTTGACCCCAATGACAAAAGTGTTATCCTCATACTTTAACGATCTAGAGTCACGCAGCCAGGTGTCAAAGGTAGCTTGAGTCATTTGCAATTGTAATTCGCCGAGCGCAGCCGGCCAGATTTTGTCAGATTTTATCATAATGTTTACAGCACTGTAGGGTTAAATGACGCCACAAAACGGTGCGGGATTAAATTTAAACAGAAGAATTCCGCCGCTCATGTAGAACATATGGTGGCTCTTGAAAATCACGGCTAGGGCAGCCGATTGAGGAAGAGCCCTCCTCTCTTTTGGGTTGATAATTCCCGCCCATTTGAAGCAGTCAAATTTTACCAAAAGAGTGCGTGTTTGGCAACCGTTTTAACCCCAGGGAACTTAAAAGAAAGACTATTTTAAGATAAGTTATGGAAAGTTCTCGTTTGCTTAACGAGGCGCTATCGGTTCCCCGTAATTTCGGTGCGCGAGGATGATGCCCCCTAAATATGGGGGGGGATATGGTGGGGAATCTCTAGTTAGTGGTCTACTGCGCTCGAAATCTGGTTTGACCAAAGGTCAGATTTGGCTAACCGTGCCAAATCTGTTTTTCGGATTCAGAACACCATTTGCAATGCAAAACCGACCAATGAACCCACGATCCATCCACCAACGATATCTGAAACAAAGTGAACCTGCAAAGCAACCCGTGCCAGCCCGACCAGTCCTGCCCAGAGCGATAGCAACAGAAACCCCCAAGGAAAAGGCACAAAGGAGGACAGCAATACGACCATACAGGCCGATCGGCCTGCATGGCCAGAGGGAAAAGCGTGACGGTCGAACTGGGTATAGAACCCGCGCCCGTCTCCCGGTGGACGCTGGCGGCGAAAGAGCCACTTGAGAATAGTGGTAACCGTTCCAGCGATCAACGTTCCAATTACTATGTCCTCCCCTACATCTTGCCAAGTGGCATTTCCCCAGATGAGGGCACAAGTTCCTCCGAGCAACCAAAATGGACTGTTGCCGCTGTGGGCGGCGATGAGCGCCAACAGACGTATGAAGCGCGCCTCACGCGGAATGGCAAGGCGCGCCGACATTTGCTGGTCGAGGGTTACGAGCTGTTGTAAGATGGTCATGTTTTACGAGGCATTAGGCGTTGTTTAGAAACAACGTCTAGGCACGTGTTTCTAGTTCTGCGCGGACGATATCTAATTGGAATGGCTTGTCGACGTCCATTCCAACTTCGGGGTGAGGAAAAGAAAAGATGCGAACGCGCATATTGAGCACCTGGCTGACCCGTTGCACGGCTTCATCTAGTGAAAGACGGCGAAGGGCGAGCTTGATAAATATTCCCAGCCCGATCATGCGAGCTTGGCGCAGTATGCTTTTCCGTGCTGCGGCGAGTTCTTGCAATAACTCCTGATGGCTGACGTGTAGACTGGGTCGGACGAGGATAATGTCTCCTCCGGCAAAGTCTCCCTCACGGAGGTGGATGTAACTGCGGCGTGATTCGGGGAATCGCGCTTCCATCATCGAGCGTTCGATCATGGTATAGTACAGGTCGTGATCAGTTTGAAAGCATTCTTTGATAAAGGCGTCTACAATGTCTGGGGTGATGGTGGGCACGTCGGAACTGCACATGAGCACCCCATCCAGGTTGGGATAATGATCTAGCGCGTATTCAAGACCGGCTACTGCATTGCCTATCAGATTCCCCGCGTCGGGAACGTACTCGACGGGCACTGAGAATTGCACATCCGTGGAGGGATCGAGCGCGACAATGGCAAAGTGCTTTACGTGAGGGGATCCGGCTATGGCGTCTACGACGTAGGTAATCATCGGTTTACCGGCGATAGGGATCATGGCTTTTGTATTTCCCTGGGTGTGCTCGGCCAGCGGATCATCCTCGCTGGGAGTCCACCCGGCAGAAATGACGCCTGCGATATTCAATTCTTGATTCATTTTGATCTCCTGCGTACCCTTACTCGTTCAATTGCTGAATTGTGGGCTTGAGATCGAGTTGTTTCAGCATCTCGTCAAGTTCATCGGTAGTGAGTGGTCGGCCTTTGCCTGCGACGGCGACCAGAGCCGCCTCCATCATGTTGGTGCCAAAGGAGCGGCCCTCCAGACATGGTGTCGCGGTGACCAGATAGCGCACTCCACGTTGCCGAAAGGCTTCGACGTCGGCGGGGGTGGTGGTGTTGGTGGCGATGACTTTGCCTTTTAGATCGTCGGGCATATGGCGCTTGATGTAGAGGCAATCGCCGTTGATGACGGTGGCCCACGCATACCACTTGGCGAACTTTGGCACGATCTCTTCCTGTTTTTCGCCGGTGGGATAAATGAAATCTATCGGCAGCCGACCGACAATGGGCAGCAAGAGACGTCCCACAACGTGCAGCGTGCGCAATGACCGGATGGCGATGGGAATACCCAGCCCAAAGCCTAGATCGCCAAATGTGATGTCGTACCCCGCTTCAGTGAAAGAGAGCGTGCTGCCATAACGATCCACGCCCATCGTGATGAGCGTGTGTTTGGGTTTCACCTCGTCTCCAATTTCCTGCTCGATGCATTGGGCAACACCGCGCTCCAACGTCATCTTGAGACCGCCGCCATCTACGACCGGTGTTTGCTTGACACCGGCCACCAGTTTCTTTGCCTCATGGATAAAATAGTAGCGGCCTCCGACAAAGGTCATACCCAGATCAATGCCTCCCACGCCCAGAGCATCGACCTTTCCGTCCAGTTCAGTGAACAACTGGGTGGCTTTTTTTATGTCCCCATTGGTGCCGATGCGTTCGATGGTGATCTCTTGGTCAAACAGCGTGATGGTGACTTTTTTGTCTCGTGTGGTGCTGCCCAGGCTGATGCTGACGGCTCGTTTCATGGCATATTCCTCCGGATTGGTCAAGTGGGGTGATTTCATCAGTAGTAACCCGCCGGTACGGCGGACGATACGTGTCTGATTTCTTTGATGGGTACATTGTATCAGACCACAGATGCTGTGTCAAATGCAAAAACCTGGCAGGTTTGGTTTCAGTCCGCAGTGCGAGCCTGTTCGTACACGCGTCCAAATTCGGCCACGAACAGCGCGGCTACTTGTGGGTCGTGGATGATGAGCAGATTTTCGTCGTTCTTCTCCTCAGCATTGGCGCTAAAGTTGTACGAGCCCAGAATCACGGTTGCATCGTCGATGATGATCACCTTGTGATGCATAATGTAGGGGTTGCCGTCATTGAGCACGTCGTGGACTGCTTCCCGCAAGCGTTCGTACTCGCTGTAGCTCTGCCCGGTGTTCCGTTGTTCCATCACGCCCTGTACCACGACGCCGGCCTGCGCCCGCTCTATCATTGCGCCGGCGATATCGTCGCTGGTAAAGGTAAAGGTCATAAAGCGGATGCGACTTTGCGCTCGTTCGATCTCGGCGATGATCTCGGCTGCGACCTCGTCTTCGGGCGAAAAATAGTTCTCTACCTCGACTTGGTCCCCGTCTGTTTCGATGGTGACGTGGGGATTGGGGGTATCGGCAGGCGAGGTCGGGCCAAACTGACCCGCAAACATCTCTTCAAACTCCACCGTATAGTTTTCGGCCAGCGCGGTGGAGTTGATCAAAACGGCGTTATTGTTGTTACGATAAGCGCCATTGTGTGTGAGATTCCACGATCCTGTCCAGACCCATTGCCCGTCGATGACGGCAAACTTGTTGTGCATCAGCCCACTGCTGCGCCCATCTTCCACGATGGGGATGCCAGCCTGACGGAGATCATCCAAGGTTTCCTCATCCTCAGCGTTGTCGCTTTCGATGACGAGGCGCACCCGCACGCCATCTTGATGGGCCGCGATCAGTGCATCGACCAGGCGGTCCAGGTTGAAATCGTAGGCCACCAAGTCTACGCTGATCTCTGCTTGATCGATCATCGAGGCCAGTTCCTTGTCCAACCCGCCGTGATTGTCGGCGGCATCGTCGGGGTAGCGCGGGCTGGTGAAATAGACGTTGATCCAATCGCCGCTCACCGCCTCTTGGACCGTGGATGATTCGCTCAACAGGCCTGGGTCCAGCTCACCACCCCCGCACGCCATTTGGCTGAGGGCTATGACGATCAACGACAAAATAACAAATAAAGAACGGTATGAATTAGATATCTTGTGAGTCATTGTTAATCTCCAGAACGTCTCGGTATGCGGCCAGAGTTTTGCGCGCGGTACGCTCCCAGGAGAACCGGGCTGCCTGGGCCACTGCGCGGCGGCTTAACTCGGCGTGAAACTCCTTGTCGGTTGACAGTTGTACTAGTGCGTCCGCCATCCCCTCGGCATCGTCTGGGGGCAGTAGGACGCCCGCGTTCCCCACGACCTCGGGGATGGAGGAGACGTCGCTGCCGACGACGGGTGTGCCACAGGCCAGCGCCTCCAGCGGCGGCAGGCCAAAGCCCTCGTAACGGCTGGGAAAGATAAAGGCCGTCGCTCCCCGGTAGATAGCGGGCTTGTCGGCCTCGTCCACAAATCCCGTAAAGTGTACGAACTGTTCTACTGCTTGTTCTTGGGCCAACCGGCGTGGGTTGGGCGCAAAGGCGGAATCCTGCCCCGGCAGCTTCCCGGCGATGACCAGCGGGCACTCGCCGCCGATGAGGGGCCCAGCCCAACGGTAGGTGCGCAGAACCGTGGCGATGTTCTTGCGAACGTCGAATCCGCCCAGGTAGAGCACGTATTGCTCTGGCAGGCCGTACCGGGCGCGAACGGTCGCATCGTCGGGAGCGGGAGCCAGTGCATATCCTTCATCAGTTGCCAAGTAGATGACGCGCACATACTCATCTGGCAGTCCTAGGTGCGCAATGATATCTCGCCGGGATGCTTTCGAATCGGTGAGAGTCAGTGCTGCATTCTGTGCCGTTCTGCTGACTAGCGCGGTGTAGAATCGTACTAACGGACTGCCCTGATAGTCGCGCAGCAGCAGTGGGATCAGATCGTGGATGGTGACAATGGTGGGAACCGAGGGGCGAATCGGCGGCGCCCAGTACGGTACGTGGGCCAGGTCGGCATCCAGGCGGCGGCAGGCGCGGGGGAACAGAACCTGCTCGAACCAGACTTTGCCCAGGTTGGAACGAGAACAGGGGACAGGATGCAGGATGCAAGATGCAGGAATGGTCGTTTCCTGCGTCTTGCCCCTTGCATCCTGCTCCTTGTCAGTTGGAATGATGAGGATGATCTGCAAGTCGGCGTCGAGGGTCGATAACGCTTTCACCAGGTGGTGGGTATATTGTCCACTGCCAGTGGTGGGGCTGTTCCAGAACCAGCCATTGATGACGATTTTCATTGATCTTGGCACTCGTTCCTCCATCTCCTATTGTATCTGTCGCAGCGCAAGTGGCAAGTAGACACGTATGCCATTGACGATGACGGAGTCCGAGACGACCTCGCCGTTCTCGGTATCAGTCAGCCAGGCGGTGTTGACGATAGGCAGCGATAGGGACAACGATGCAGAGCCGGTGACACCTTGCGTGACCTGGAAGCGAATCGTATGGACGGTGTGGAGGGGCAGCACGCCCTGCCAAACGACCGCTTTGATGGTGGGGCTGTAGACCGCGGGCGGTGTGAGGGTGCTGGTGATGCTGCCGGAAACGTAGCGCGCGGTGGTCGGCAGTGGGTCCCACAGGCGGGCGTCCAGGCTGGCGCCGGACAAGGTCAGGGTGTAGGTTAGAGCCTCGTTGTTGCGCAGGCTGTCGCTGGGCGTGACTTGCTTGTTCAGAGAGAGCAGGGGAGGGGGCATCAGTCGGGCGTACTTGAGATCGTTGTTAGTAGAATCATAGTAACTGATGTGGGGTCGGTCCGCTCCGTCCAGTGCCAGTGAAGTGTGCCGGCCCACTTCTCCTGCGATGTCCACCGTCTCGATCTGCCAGGCCGTACCGTCGTGCCAAGCGTACTTGAGGTTGTAGTTGGTAAA
This sequence comes from Chloroflexota bacterium, assembly GCA_024232355.1. Next base: position 32,584 of record JAAEPW010000061.1, read on the forward strand.
GTCAAAATAGCTGATGTGAGGACGTCCCACCCCGTCCAGAGCCAGCGAAGTGTACCAGCCCACACGTTCCTCGCTGTCCACTGTCTCGATCTGCCAGGTCGTGCCGTCGTGCCGGGCGTATTTGAGGTCATCGTTGGTCGAGTCATAATAGCTGATGTGAGGTCGGTTCGCCCCGTCCAGGGCCAGCGAAGTGTGCGCGCCCACCGATCCCTCGCTGTCCACCGTCTCGATGTGCCAGTTCAACCCATCGTACCAGGCGTATTTTAAGTCTTTGTTAGTAGAGTCATAATAGCTGATGTGAGGTCGTCCCGCCTCGTCCAGCACCAGCGAAGAGAAGCTGCCCACATATCTCTCGCTGTCCACCGTCTCGATCTGCCAGGCTGTGCCGTCGTGCCGGGCGTATTTGAGGTTGTAGTTGGCAAGGTCAAAATAACTGATGTGAGGACGTCCCACCTCGTCCAGCGCCAGCGAAGTGTACCAGCCCACCGGTCCCTCATTGTCCACCGTCTCGATCTGCCAGGTCGTGCCGTCGTGCCACGCGTACTTTAGGTTACCGTTATCGTAGACGTAGTTGTAGTAGCTGATGTGGGGTAAGCCCGCCCCATCCAGCGCCAGCGAAGTGTACTGGCCCATAAATGATTTTCGACCCCTCTCCGGCGGGGGAAGTGCGTCATTTGAATCGCGCACAACATGTAGCCACCATGAACGCATTTGTGAGCAGATTGTGAATTGGGATCAGCGAAAAAGCAAGTTTCCCAATCTTTCCAGGAAATCTTGGGGAAATTGACTTGGAATTGGGTAGGCTATTTTTTACTCCTTCCCTTACGCACAGCATAGAGCCTCCGTGAAAGCTTTTTTTGCTGAAGTTGATCACCGAGTTGCTCAAACGAGTGTAAAATGTATCGAGAAATTCCGAAAACAAGTCGCCAAGTCCCAAAGCTAGAAATTTTCTTGCGCGATTCAAATGACGCACTGCGAAACTGGAAAATCATTTATGTGGCCCACCCGATATCCGCTGTCCACTGTCTCGATCTGCCAGGCCGTGCCGTCGTGCCGGGCGTACTTGAGGTTGTAGTTGGTAAAGTCAAAATAGCTGATGTGAGGACGTCCCACCCCGTCCAGTGCCAGCGAAGTGTACTGGCCTACACCGGATGATTCGTCCACCGTTTCATAGTGCCACTCAGCCCCATCGTGCCAGGCATAGTACAGGTGGTCTTCGCCATAGGCGATGTGAGGATGACCCTCGGCGTCCAGTCGTAGGCTGCGGTCGGTCATTCTGTCGAATTGCTTGGGGCAGTCCACACATTCGATGTGCCAGGTATCGGCAGAGGATTGAGTTGCCGAGGTTATTGATGGAACATCGAAAGCATTGCCGGGTAGTTGCTCGACGACATCGGTGCTATCCAATGCACGTGGTGGTTCGACGGTACCTGCGGTTAGGCCGGCACTCACCTGCGGCTCTGCTGCTATGGTAAGATGGTGACTCGTCGTCGGGGCACTGTTCAGCAACAATGCCAGGATGAACAGAATCTGGAACAGTTTTTTGGCTTGCATTTTGCGTCCCTCCGGTGGATTTGTGTTCGAACATTCCTTGTACTATCGTACCACAAAGTCCTTCACGAGGGAGGAAACGTACACATTTCTTGATTGATCCAAAAGGTTGCGCAAAAAAGATTTATTAACAGTTTTATCCGGCGACTGTTCAGAGACGTGTTTGTCTCGTTGTCGTTTCGTCGTGCTCCAACAGTCAACTGCCCGCCCCTCTGTTCTATCGGTAGAGGGGCGGGCTTGTCAGGCGTCAGTGGGGTTTTGTCTTAATCTCCGTACCCGTTCGGATGCGTGCGGTGCCACTCCCAGGCGTGCTCGACGATGGTACGCAGTTCGGGATATTTGGGCTGCCAGCCCAATTCTTTGCGGATCTTGTCGCTGCTGGCGATCAGCGTGTCGGGGTCGCCGGGGCGGCGGGAGCCGATCTCGGCCGGGATGGGATGGCCGGTCACCTGGCGGCAAGTTTCGACGACCTCTTTGACGCTGAATCCTTGGCCGTTGCCCAGGTTGTAGGTGCGGCTGCCCTCACCGAGGGCGCGTAGGGCCAGGATGTGGGCCTGCGCCAGGTCGGTGATGTGGATATAGTCGCGCACGCAGGTGCCGTCGTGGGTGTCGTAATCGTCGCCAAATATAATGATCTTTTCGCGTTGACCCAGCGCCACTTGTAGGACGAGGGGGATGAGGTGGGTCTCGGGATCGTGATCCTCGCCGCGCTCGCCGGTGGGGGATGCTCCGGCCGCGTTAAAGTAGCGCAGTGCCGCGTAACGAAAGTCGTGGACGCGGTCCAGCCAATAGAGCATACGCTCCAGGATGTTTTTCGACTCGCCGTACGGGCTGCCGGGCACGATGCGCTCTTTCTCGTCAATCGGCATACGCTCCGGATCGTCAAAGAGGTTGGCGGTGGAGGAGAGGATAAAGCGGCGCACGCCGTGATCGACCGCCTCCTGCAACAGGTTCAGTCCGTTGGTCACGTTGTCGCCGATATACATGAATGGTTTTGCCATAGACTCGCCCACCAGGGTGTACGAGGCAAAGTGCATCACTGCCTCGATGTTGTGAGCGTCGAACACGGCTTTGACGGCGGCCCGGTCAGACAGGTTGCCCTCGACAAAAGTAGCCTGGGGGTGGACGGCCGCCCGGTGACCATAGTACAAATTATCAAAGACGACGACTGTGTCGCCTTGCTGGACGAGTTCCTCGGTGACGATACTGCCGATGTAACCGGCGCCTCCGGTGACTAGGATATTCATTGTGTAAAACCTCCTTGAATGTGATTGGTTAGTTGGTTTCCAGATACTGAACGATCAATGCGATACTGTGCGTATAGCCGGTGTCGCGGAAGGATTGGAGCGTGGTCCGCGGAATCCGACAAAAGACGCGCTCTTCCATCTGTTGGGGTGACTTGAGGACGGCTTCCATCTCTACCACTGGTGCGTCCATTCGCCGGGCAAAGACCTGGACCGTCTCGATAACGTGCCCCGGCGCAAGCTGCTCGACCAGCCAATCGCGCCACGCTTGCAGGTGTTGGTCGGCGACAAAGGGCAGCCATGTTTGGGGCTTGGCCTCTTGCAGGGCAGCGCTCAGGTTGCCGTTGATCCGCTGTTGATCACGGGCGTCCATCCATGTGCGCAGGACGTTGTGGGAGAAATGCCGTTCGCACCGAGTGCCCCACGTTGGATCCGCCGAGCTAAAGTAAGGCAAAAAGATGTTGTTTACCCAGAGTTCGTCCAACAGCAGGTGGGCGATGTATCCAGCGACAAAGGCGGCCTGCTCTGGCGCTAGCGACTCGGCACGGGCCAGCCGCGGGTGAGCGGCGAACAGTGTCTCGTGGGCTGGGCGATCGGTGGTGCGCGGAATAGAGTAGAAATGCGTCTTGTCGCGAGCCTGCCCGCTGACCGTCTGCACATCGGGCGCGGTATTACCCAGTAAGAAGGGGCCGCGTTGTTGGGTCAACAGCCGACGGGTAGAGGTGGGGAGAACTCCGTCGTGCAGAATTTCCTCGGCCAGGGCCAGGTGCATAATTGGAGTTGGCATTGCGAGGTCTATTGTACAACGGAAGGCGGAATTTACCAGTTGCCTGTCAACGCGCGAGCACCTCGTCCACTCCCGGCAGCGGTGTGCGCAAAAGTGATCGAGCACGGGAGCAATCCAGCGTACAGTCGAGGGAACGGCCGGGAGCGACCTTGCGGCTGAGGGTGGGAATGGTGGGGCTGGGGTCTATGCCGTGGAAGCGCAGCAATCGAACGCCAAACTCGTGGCGGGAGAGGGTTTGCGCGCCAGCGATGTGCAACACGCCGGTGTAACTCGTCCCTGCCAGTTCGATCACCGCCGCCGCCAGGCTCTCCACCCAGATGGGGCAGCGCAACTCGTCGGTAAAGAGGCGCACGGGCTGGCCGGTTTCCAAATTGTCTATCATCCAACTCGTATGCTTTCCAATGTGCGGACGCCAGCCATAGATGAGCGAGGTACGCGCGATGACGGCCTCGGCACCGGAAGCGTGTACCTCGCTCTCGGCCAGTGCCTTGCTGCGCCCGTAGGGGCTGATGGGCGTGGGCGGATCTTGCTCGACGTAATTGCCCTTTTCACCGTCGAAAATCACGTCGGAGGACAGGTGGATCAGGCGTGCGCCACAGGCCGCCGCTGCACGGGCGATGTGGCGGGTGCCAGTCGCGTTGGTCGCTTCAAAGTCGGTGCTGTAGCCGGGGTTGCAGGCTGCGGTATGGATGATGGCCGTTGGGCGTACCTCGTCCACCAGGGCTGTCACTGCTGCCTCATCCCGCAGATCCAGCCGACGCCACGTCGCGCTGGGTTCGTCCGTTGGGCGGGTCAGGTAGGTGGCGGTCACATCCCAGTCGGTGTGCGCCAGCCGCACGACCCAGTCCCCCAGGTAGCCGCTGCCGCCGGTGATTAATATTTTGGGTTTGTTCATTCTACAGATCTCTAAACACCTCGTACCAGCTCTTGAACCCCTGTCCAGTATAAAACCTGAGAATACCTTGGATGTCTTTTGAGGCAGAATACACCCAGGCTTGCTTCAACCCCATCTCTTCAAGTGTACTTTGATTCAAAACATCTCGCAAATACAACACAAGGGCCACGATAGCGGTGTTGGCTGTATGCATTGGTTGGCAACTCTTTACCATACGATTCACTCTCTCGAAACTCTGCTACGGACCCGAGGTCCTGAGCACTATTGACAGATAGATCCGTTGTTTCTCGATTTCGATAGTATGCGTGTCGCTCACCGGCACACCTGCCACATTTGTGGCAGTGACGACTATTGTCTGTGAGCCAATCGTTGCCCAGGTAAAAGTCACCCTGTCTGTGCCTTGACCGCTTTCTGGCACGGGTGACCAGGTGTAAGAGATCGGCAATGTGGCTGTTGGTGGAACAACCATGGCCGTGAAAACGTCGGTCGTGTCGATCACGCCCGTCTCCGGCCCACTGATCGCTACGTCGGCCAGCGGAACATTGACCACAATCGTGTGCGTGTCGCTCACCGGTACATTTGCCGCATTTGTGGCAGTGACGACTATTGTCTGTGGGCCAGTCATTGCCCAGGTAAAAGTCACTTTTGCCGTGCCTTGACCGATTTCCGGCACGGGTGACCAAGTATAAGTGATCGGCAATGTGGCTGTTGGTGGAACGACCGTGGTCGTGAAAACACCAGTCGTGTCGACCAAGCCCGTCTCCGGCCCGTTGATTGCTACGTCAGCCAGCGGAACATTGACCACAATCGTGTGCGTGTCGCTCACCGGTACACCTGCCGCGTTTGTGGCGGTAACGGCTATTGTCTGTGGGCCAGTCATTGCCCAGGTAAAAGTCACTCTCGCCGTGCCTTGACCAATTTCCGGCACAGGCGACCAGGTATAAGTGATCGGCAATGTGACTGTTGGTGGAACGACCGCGGCCGTGAAAACGTCGGTCGTGTTGACCAAGCCCATCTCCGGCCCGCTAATCATTACGTCAGTTGGGGGTTGTACATTGAGGGTTATAGCATGGGTGCCAGTGACCGTGCCTCCGGCGTTCAAAGCTGTAACAGTGATGGATTGGCGCCCAGGTATGATCCAGGTAAAGACGACAGTGTCACTCAGATCACTCGTATTTGTCACGGGAGACTGTCCTGTAGCCTGCCAGACGTAGGTAATGGGTATCGTCGTTGTTGGATTGACAGTGGCAGTGAAAGCATAGTCAACGTAGACCGTGCCTGTCACCGAGGAACTGATGGCTACCGTAGAAGGTGCAGCGTTAACATTGACAGTCCATATGTGGTTACTTTGCAGCAAAGTACCTGCCATCGCGGGATGGACGAGGGGGGTCATATCTTGGACCAGTAGCTGGATTTCAACGTTGTTGCCCACATCTGAAATAACTGGTGTGTAAGTAAAGGTATCGGTATCTGTAATGGGGTCTGGGACACCATTCACCATCCATTGAATACTTGCCGGTGGGCCACCGATAGGCTGCAATATATCCGCCCCAAAAATCTGGTTGCCCGGATACCACAGAGTGATCGTATCGGTCGTGGGGGCAGGAGAACCTGGTTCAATCAAACTGATGCCGGAGGAAGGGACACCCCAACCACCGCCGTACAATGTTAGCACATAGGCTTGGCTGGGAACCTGGCAATAGGGCGCACCCAGGGAGCGCATGATACAGTTTTGGCCGGAGCGATATATGTCAGTTGTTAGGTAGCGTGCACCTTCAAAGAGACCAACGACGTCGGCAAACGACGGATCAAACTCTGGCTCAGTGGGAATCGGTGTGCTCGGGCTGATCCATGGGCTCCATTTGATCGAACTGCGCGTTACCACATCTGTCACATTGGCTTCACAGGGCGAATCACTGATATCGCTGCACGCGGGATAACCGGGGTATGGAGACTCGTACTCATCAGCCAGACCCACGAATGAATGACCCAACTCGTGTTGGGCAATCTGTGGAGCGCTGCTATGTGCTGAGACAACCGCGAAATACCCGCCAGCACCCCCATACGTCGGATCGTTGACGATGACCAGGATTTCATCCCAGTCTGGTACAGCCGCCGCGGCAGCAAATACTTTGGCATAATCTACCGTCAAAAGTCGATGGATGTTACTGGTGCAAAACCTGGCATCAAAGGCAGTGTCGACAAAGGTACCTTGAAGTGGATCGGATAACATTGTGGGATCAGCACAGCAAGATGTATCTGAACAACCTGCCTGATAGGGGGGATGGTCAGCCCCAGCCTGGGCTGAAGAAACATAAAGCGAATGGGTGATGACATAGTTGCTGTACTCGGCGTATGGCGAGATACCAAAAAGGTCTGCGGCAACGCTCGCTGCGTCGTTTGCGAATTTAGTTTGTAGAGTTGCCGTGTAGCCATCTCCCAAGATGAGCAAGTCTACCCGATTGGCCGAAGAGCCGCTTGACTGGCCAGAGTAAAGTTGTGTTGTTGGTTCAATATGAATCTTGGGGGTGTCCCGTGACAATTTCTCTAGATCAAACCTAGCGCTGGTTTTCGCCCGGCTGGCTCTCATCGCGAGCGATGTATCCGCGATAACCGGCACACGCACGACAAAGATTGGTCGCTCCAGGGGAAAAAAGTGCCCATCAATAGGCGCTTGCGCCGTCATAGGCCCTTTAGCGTGGAACTCGCCGCGCAACCAGCGCGGCACTTGAACGACGTTTTGATAAACAGTCCTCCCCTGGCTGGATTCCAGCGTAATCTCAAGTTGCCGGATATCTCGCCTAGGTTCTTGCAGTCGCTTGGCGATATCCTGGTTACTGAGTGTGTTCAAAGCTGCACTTGACTGTACCAGCTTATACTCTAGCGGATGGATGCTGCCGTCAGGCCACATTTCAAAGATAATGTAATGGGTCAGATGCGCATTCTGGCTATGGGGGGAATTGGGGCGGTTGTCAGAAAACCACGGTGTATTGAGAGCAAGCTCGACCGGTGATGAGTGACGAGTCATCATAGAACTCGCCTGTGGTATACCTTGTGGGCCTGTGCTCGCTCCTGCGTGTGTCTGATTCATCCCGGACAGCAAGAGTAGCACACTTGACAATGCCAAACCGACCGTAAATGTGAGAATTGCTGACCATCGCGTGCACCGTTTGATACTCATTGTTCTTTCTCCTTTTGTGGCATATAAACGTATATCGCAAAATTTGCTGACGGGTACGACAGTTGTGCCGCCAAACTTGTGATGGCGACCATCTATGGCCTCGATTGCATCTAACACGTACTTTACACCATTGATTCTGCTTCGTCAAGTAGTCCAGTAAATAGAAAACGCTCCCGCTGGATTCGGTAATCCTCCAAGTCAAAACTCGCAGCCTCGCTACCATCGAGCAGCCCCTCGATCTTGATCAATCCACTGGGGTGGATCTCCACACGGTCAACCAGGGCTCGAATAATTTCCTGCCGTTTTTTGAGAATCGCTCGCTGTTTCTCTGGCTCCAGCTTTTTCAAGTCCTTTGGATCTATGTCGATCTCCGGCAACGCGGTATGAATCTGAGCCAACAACTGGTCTGCGTAGTTTAGGCTGGCTTGGGTTGCTTCCTGATTATCGCGCAAATCTAACAAACGTTCAAGCTCACTCTGCCAGTACAGTTGCGCTTCCTTTGTCTCATTCATTCTAACATCAAACTCTAGTTCTGTAATCTTGTCCCTCGCTGCCTGCCGCTGATAGAATGTGCGCTCCAGGTCCACCTCCTCAAGTTTCCTTCGAATATGCGCTATATCGCCATCTACGCTCTCACCCTGCGCCTGTAACTCAGACTGGCGCTCCATTACTTGCTCGCGGATCAACTCCGGTTGCTTAATTCCCGAGTCCACAACTCGCCGCCATACTTCCCAATCCACCGCGGGACCAGATTTGCTTATCGGACGAGGATGTTCCTCATCTGGAAATTTCATACCCACTACGCAAGCATACGCGAATCTAGCAAGACGCTGTTGTTTGATAACCATAGCTGCCCCATCGTGCCCACAAAACGCCAGCCCCTGCAACAAGTAGATACCCTTGGTTTTGCGCGGACTCAACCGCTTGTTTCTTTCGATGCGTGCCTGGTTCCTCTCCCATAGCGCACGCTCGATGATAGGCGGCACATTTATGCTGATGCTGGTCCCGTCCCTAAAGTTCCAGGTTGCGATGCCTGTGCAATCCTCATCCCGCAAGATAGAGTACACGATTGACTCGTTCCACTGATGATAGCGAAATTTACCTTTCTTCTGTGGCGCTTCCCTCTTTACCAATCGTCTGCGTATTTCCCGTACACCCACACCCGAATCGAACCAGCGATGAATCTGGAGGACCCATTCCGCTTCAGTTTCCTCGATTTCGATGATGCGCCCACGTGGACCTTTGCTGGTCTTGTACCCGTAGCGAGTGTAGGAGCCTGGCCAGTATCCTTGATTGAGGGTTGCAGTTTTGCCCATTCTGGTACGCTCTGCCCGGCGTTTGTTCTCCTCCCTCCAGATCGCGGCCTTAATTGCAAGGGTAAAGCAGTCTAGAGTTGCTCCAGTTGCGTCTCTCAGTTCAATCTTGTTTTTGCCATTCCGTGCTATGTCCCCAATATCAAGCGCATCTTCCACAACCACAGCTACACGGGGATGTCTTACAAGTCTATCATCGCGCCAGTAGAGAATTATATCAGCGTCCCCCGTCTTGACCACTTCCAGCATCTTGAGAAATTGCGGACGGTCGGCTCTTTCCCCCGATGGGTTGACCATCTTGCCTTTATTCGGCGCTTTTGTGGCTCTGTAGTATTTCCGGTCCACGAACTCACCAGTTATATTCCAACCGTTGCGCTCGCACAGTTCGTGCATATCCTTTAGTTGTTGGTCAATACTGACTTTGTCTTCCGTGTCTTGTATCTTGGGGTCGCTTACTCTCGCATAAAGTACAACATTCATCGTTTTTGCTCCTTTCATCGTGGTACTACTGTACTCAATCCTATGTACCAGCCTCAGTACATAGGTCTGGTACAGTAGTACAACCCTCTAATGCCTCTGTAATTAGCCTGTGAGCCTTTCCACCGGCATAACCAAAAACTTCTAGTCCAATCTGGCGCTTGCTTAACCCTTGCTCTGCCAGTTCCCTGATGAGTTGTGTCTGCTCATCCCCCAAGCCCTCACCATCTACTTGAGGCATCGCGTGGCGCGGACCGCCGTTGTGGGTCGCCGTGATGATGTCCTGGTAGGAGATCAATGGCGCTTGCAGCTTTATCATCTCTCGACCTGGGATGATCGCCAGCGCCCGGCCAGCCGCGTCGAGTAGTTCTGCTCCGTTGCGTTGCAAAAGCACTCTTGATTGACTTGCTGACATTGCCTTGAACTGGAACCGGCTTGCGAGTTGGTTGCGGATCGCAGTATCCAGGCTGGACGCTTTCCAGTCCTGCCCCCCCAATACGCACCAAAGGCCATACTTTCGCGCTCGCAGGACAAGCATGCGAATTGCGTTCTCTACGCTTTTGTCAGCAAGCAGTGCGGTGGCCTCATCTACCAGGCAGATCAACGGAGCAAGGGGATCGCTGGCCTTGGCGTTGTATGTCTTGAGACTGTCTACACCGGGAAAGTCTGCGTAGAGCGCCTTGCGTCTGTTCATCTCTACCATTAGTTCCTGAAAGATCGCCAGGGCGTTTTGCTCTGTGTCAGCAACAGGGTAGAGCAACCGGCTGCACTCTGCGAATGGCGCAAAAGTCGCCCCCTCCAGGTCCACGAGCGCCAACTCTACCGGCTCCACTGATTGGGCCAATTGGAACGCCAGGGATCGCAAGAACACTGACTTGCCCCACCCGCTTGAGCCACCCACCGCAACGTGTACCAATTGCCCCATATCAGCCTTGATTACTTCACACTGCCCGTTCTCTCTGACAGTGACGCCAAGAATCAAATCACGGACAGACGGTGGGCCATCGAGGATACCTGATAGTGGTACTCTCGTGGGCCAAACCGGGGCAGGTTGCTGTACCTCCTCCCACTGGCTGTTGCCACTTGGTTGTAATGCCGGTTGCCCTGGGCGCATTGTGCGGGGACGAGGGCGACCACCCTTTACCATATCAACAAGCTGACTGCGTTTTGTCGTGCCGTCTTGTAGTTCTGGCGCGGTCAATAGAGGTTGGCTGACATCTTTGTTGATGACCGTTGCCGCACTCCATCCTCGTACCGGATCATAGATAACCAACCCACCCGCACCCGTTATCGCCAACAGCGGGGGATCACCACGCACATCCCGCTTGATTGTCCCAAGTCGGACTTTGGCAATGGGGAGCAGTTGAAACAACGCCCACAGAAGCAAGGCAAGACCGGCCAGCATAAACAATACCCATCCAATCATCTTGACCGGCTGTGTGATGCGCTCTGTCTGGTTGCGTCGTGCAATGTGCTGGCTCGTTGCCTCGACCACTGTGGCTTGAGCGTTGTTCAAGATCGCTTGGCTCGTTGCGGTCGCCGCTTCTCTGGTTGCTGTGGCGGTGGCGTTGCGGCTCTCGGCTGTGCTGGTTGCTTGTACTGCCTTTGCCGTTGCTGTTGGTTCGTATGCTTGGGCCGTACTGGTAGCATTGCCATTTGTCACTGCCGCTGTACTTGTGGCTTGCTGTGCTACGATGGTGGCTTGAGCGTCCATCGCTTGACGGGTGCCTTGCTGCTCAAGCGCCAAGGCGTCAGCCGTGCCTTTGGCCTGGGCTTCCAGTGCTTGCCGTGTTCCTTGCGCTTCCTCAGTTTCCCGTACAGATAGCGCGTCAGCCATTGCGTACAATTCACCGCTGTACGGCGCTTCTGTCGTTGTTGGCTGTACGCTGCAAGCCAGCAAGAAAAATGTCAGGATAGTCATTAATGCTGCAAGTCTCTTGTTCATATCACCAACCCCACTGTGACAGGTCTATGTTTTCCAAGTCAACTGTGTCCTGTTCGTTGTCTGCGTACCAGATCACCGGTTCTTGTGCTGCTGGCGGCAGTGCCCGGCGTTGCTTTTGCTGAGGCAGTCGTTTCTCCGTCTGTAAACGCCAGTAGAGAAACCCTGCAACCCCTACCGCGCTTACTGACAGTGTGCCAAGCCCACCGATGCAAAGTAGTGCCCCCATAGTACCCATTGATGCTGACTTGGCTGCTTTTGCCGCCTCTGTTGCTGCCTGGGCTGTCTGATAGTTTGCCGCGCTCTGACCGGCTAGGGACAGCGCACCCAAAAGACCCAAGATCAGGATTCCGCAAACCAGGAGTAGGAGTGTCAGCTTGCGCCAGAAGCGCATCACCAGGAACAAGAGTGCCACAAACCCAATACCCACCAGGATGACGAGAATCTCTATAGGTAGCCCGTTCATGCTGTCACCTCCCACCCGTCGCCGTTCTTGCGTAGTTTGCCTGACCCTTCCAGTTCGGCGGTATACCCATAGATTGTGTTTCTGTGCACACCAAGCGTCCGTGCTGCTTCCGTCGCTCCCAAGGTTGGGTTGCCCTTGTACGCTTCCAATAATGCACACAGGAGAGCCTCTTTACGTTCTTGTCTTGTGCGATTCACCGCGTCTAAAGGGCTGTTTTGTGCGCTTCCCTGTGCATTTCTATCGTTGCTCTTGTGTACTTGTTGAGCGTCGTTTTTGTGCACTTGTTGGGCGGTTCGGCGGGTCCTGCGTTCTACCTTTTCTTGGGCAATCGCACCCGTCCGTCGCTTGTGTTGCGCTCTCAAGGCAAGGTTGACAGTGCCGACCAGGGCCAGCGTGGGGAAGATCACCGGGGCAAAACGGGCGAGGTTTGGGGTGATGTCCAGAAAGACTGTCAGGCCAACAGTGGAGGCATAGTAGAAGCCGACCAACGCGACGGCCAGGGGAAAAGGGGCTGGGGGATCTGACTTGCGCTTGCTCTCATTATAATCCCACAGCGCCAGGGCGGTAGAGGTTGCTGTTAGCCCTAGAATCTCAATGATAGCGCCAGCCACCAACCCCAGGCCGGTGGACCAGTGCAAATGCTCTTGGCTTGCCCGTGCCACTAGTGCTGCGCTTGGGATTGGGGCAAGCCAGGGGCCAAGCGCGGCCAATGCGTCAGTGGCCATTGCCTCAACTTGGCCCACCCAACTCCTAAAGTTCTCCAGTATACCAGTAATCATACGCACCCCCTATGGAAATGAAAAAGACTTACTTTGCGGGTAAGTCCCGCAGAGCAAGCCCTTGGGTTGCGCTATAGATACAGCGTGGTAAAATAACGCTAGCTGGTTTCGCAGGCTTACTCTGCGGGATTAGTAAGGGCTGTGTGGGTGTTGGTAGCACCTGCACGGCCCGAGCTACTTATGGTTTACGTTTTTCTGTTTTCTCCTTGGTCTTGGTGGGCAATTCAATCTCACCCGATATCCATCCGGTCAATAGTTTACGCACAATTTCAGAGACAGGTTGTCCAAGTTCAGCCGCTTTGACTCTAACAGCTTTATGTAGGCTCTCTGGTGCTCTGACCATTATACGGCGTTCTTTTTCTTCCATTTCCCCATCTCTCCGTGTAACGTGTTACACATTCATTATAGCAGAAAAAAAAGAGAAAGTCAATACCCAATTTGCGGGCCGTGCTATTCAGTTGTTAAAGTACAGAGCCAGCTAGTTTTAGCTTGCTGATACTTGTGATATACTCTGCATCGCACCCTGCTCTATGGGTGTGTCGCTGTCCTGGCCTTGGCCCCTAACCGTGTCCAGGGCAGCGGCTTTCTTTCCCCACTCCAACAAGATGTCAAACGCTTGTCTCAGACGTTGCTTGCGCTCGGTGTCTGTGATTCCAGGTGATCGTACCATTGTGACTGTAAACTCGGTCATACATTGTCTCCTTTGATATCCTCTTGCCCTACCCAAAAGTGATGTCTCAGCACGCTGGGCCGTGATGTCACGCGTACTCCGTCCACCTTTGTCAGTTTGCCGTTGCTTTCCAATGCCGAGGGGTGGACATAGCAAACTTTGGGGACTGCGCCGAACTTTTGCTTGTACCTCCGTACTGCTTGACGCACTTTCTCGGTCATGTCGAGCTTTGAAGCATCACACCAAAGTAGTCCCTTTTTCATCGTAGTTTCCTCCAAGTAATACCTCTTTAAGCGCAGCATTTCGGCAGTCAGGGCAGGGGAGTGGCTCCCCAGTCCACCAGCGATGGATAGGGAAGATGATTTTGCACTTGCAGACCTGCACCCGCTCGAAGGCACCGAGGGTGTAGTGCCAAGGACGACCATTCTCCCTGACCAGCCTGAACCCATCAGGACAGTGGAGGACATGTGGGGCTTTACCGTTTACGGATTTCATTATAGCCCTGGCGTGTTTCTCGCATCGGACAGATGAACCATCGCGGTAGATCCCCGGTGCAATGCACCTATTACTGCTGCATTGCACCGGGCCAGGGTCCACAATCCCATCCTGAAGCGGGGTGGAGAGGTCTGGTTTTTCAGGCTCTGGAGGTGGTTCCGGTTCCAGGGTGAACATTGTCAGTTGGCCAGTCATAGTACCTCCGGCAATGGGGGGGGTAGCGGCTTTGTGGCCGCCCCCCCCCTCTCCCCTATTATTTAGTGTGTCTGTGTGACGAGTATCACGAAAAGTGTCAACACGGCCTATATCTCTCTCCCCCTCCTGAGTTATTCTGGTACTTTATCTTGGCGCTCCAATTCGGTGGCAGTTCGGTTACGTCTGTCACTTTCCCATCCTTAATGAAGATGGTCATAGTTCCTTGCCTTTCCCCGCAGGTGAATCTGGACACATTAGCGCAACGGGAGTACCAGTCCATAAAGGCATCAAAGTCCTCACGGTGAAAATCGAGGACGACACCGTTGCTCGCTGTCAATTCAGCGTACCTCTCCCCTTCTCCGTCGAAGGGGAATGCAATCGTTGCCCCACTAGGGTCGAATGCTCTATCTCCTATCTCTACAAATAACATTATCTCCTCCTAGAATAGTGACAACTGTTTGGGCTTACCGTCGGGAACTGGTGCTCGAAAGACTTTGTCAGGCCCGTTCGGTTGCCCAGGCATAAACGGTGCGAGTAGCTCGTCGGCTCTTTCTTGGTCAACCTCATCCACGTCGAGCAGATTACCCTCATCATCGTAGAAAAGATCGCGCATAGCTCTGGCCTCAGGAGTGGGTCCATCCCCCTTGTTCAGCTCGTCGATGGGGACGAGTTTGATGTGACCAATGACGACACCGCCGCCGACTGACGAGCGTTCGTCACAGCTAACTGACACTTTTTCAGTGTCGTGGTGTGGGGTGTACTGTACCGTGCCAGTCTTTACCATACTTCCTGGATTTGCATACCACCACACGCTTTCCCCTTTCGTGAACGCAGGTTCAGTCTCGGCAGCTATCATGCCATCCTCACCCCACCATTTTCCAGCCGCTTTGTAGTGCCAGCTCCCCTCATATTCACGCCACTCACGGTCCCAGATAGTGTGACATTCCGCGTAGGGATCGCTATCCCAACCAAAGTGGACAACATCATCTACCTTGAACTTGGGTTCTGGGCGAACACCCCCGAGGTACGGCTGCCAATCTAGCCAGGACGATGTGGGGTTAAAGTCCCCGCCATTGCGGTAGGTATCGCACCAAGAATCAGGTTCGGTTTGCCCAAGCACGCAGTGCTGAATGACCACACGGCAGAAACGGCGAAAGTCAATGGCTTTTTCATCGTTGGCGCGTTGTCCGTTCAGAAAACAATCTCGCGCCAAAGCATCATTTACCGATGATTCCTGTTCATCTTTACTCTTGAGGACTTGGGTTCGGAATAGGCTGTAGAGTTGAGCGGGAGTGATTACATCGGTGACCTTCCTGCCGCTATCAACTACGATGGTGCAGGGTTCACCCTCACGGGAGAGTATCCGCTCGGTTTCTGTCATATACTGTTCATCGAGTTTTCTCTTGAGAGTGGATAGTCGAACAGGTCGCCAGTAAAGATCAACCTCGACCGGCAACCCTACACCGGCTCCTCGCAGCTCCTGCACCTGGCTCAGTGCCATGTAGCACAATTCGTTGCAGTCCGGCCCAAGAGGGCTGACCAGGTAGCCGAAGAAAAGATCAGGCATTCCATCTGGAGCAACCTTGCTATACTCAGTTACGTAGAACGTCCAGCGCCCTTCTGACAGGAAAAACTTGCGCCAGACAATCGGGTCAGGTTCGTTATCTGTCGAGTACAGTGGGGGAATAGCTTTGCTTACCCACTGGGGCATATAGTCATACACCATACGCTGGGCAGCGGTGTCGTTCTTTGGTCGGTGATCGGCGTATAGTTGTTGTGCAAATTCTAGTTGAGACTCTGATTCTGACATAGTAAACCTCCTGCACCGCGTTGGCCGTAGGCCAGTCAATCCAAAAAACTCCTACTTAGCGCCAGGGGTAGGTGTCAACTGCGCTGTTTTGGTCTTTGCCGTTTGCACCTGTTGACCGCCCCCTCTGCACCAGCCAACGTCCCAATTGTCGTTTCCGTCACGGTGCGTGGGTCCGTGAGAATGTAGCCTACCATTCTCACGAACCTGCACCGATTTACTACACACTGGGCATACTGCTCTCGCCATAGCTACCGTCCCAAGTGCATTGGCATGAGGATGTGAATGTAGTCCTCATCACCGACTGGCCGGAAAGCGCCAGGCTGAGAGTGAGTGGTCGTTTCCATTGACAGCTTGGGCGTCTTGACCGCACTCAAAAAGTCGATCAGGTACTTGATGTTGAAAGCAACCTCGATCTCGTCGCCGTCGATCACGGCATCCAGTTGGTTCACACTGTCGCCGGTCTCGGCAGATATGGCGGTCAATGTCAGCAAGGGTGATGTCCCGTTACCATCGCCAGGTTGAGCTTTCAGCCGGGAGATGTGAGCCGAGTCCCGCGCAAAGATGAGAGCCGCCTTGCACATCTTGAGCAGTGCGGCAGTTTCCACCTCGGTCTTGGTGGTATGGTCTTTCGGGATGATCTGACGATAGTCGGGAAAGTTACCGTCTATCAACTGGGATGTCAGTACCGTGTGCCCGAACTTGAACATCACCCGCGTATTTGCCAAGTGGCCGTGATAAAAGTCAACGGTCTCGACATCTTTGCACAACCGTGCAACTTGGCCCAGCGCCCTGGCTGGGACGATGACCTCGAACGGATCACCGACATACGTGATTGGAATGCTCCGTACCGACAACCGGAACCCGTCGGCGGCTGCCATCGTGAGGCTACTATCATCGAACTTCATCAATACGCCTGTCAGGATTGGACGGTTGTCTTCAGTAGCGGCGGCAATGACCACTTGCCGAATGGCTGTACTGAGTTGCTTGGCGCTGAGAGAGATAGGATATTCGTCTGGATCAGGACAGTGGACCACAGGCATATCCTGCATATTAATGCCCTTGATGTTCGCCTCGGTACGACCTGCACACAGATTGAGTGTTTGTGTGCGCTGGGTCAGGGCCATATCTACCTGATCCTTGGGCAACGCTGCAACCAGATCATTCAAGGTGCGGGATGGGAGGGTAATACCTCCATCCTCGACCACATTGGCAGCGATCCAGGTTACAATGCCAATTTCCAGATTGGTGGCCGACAACTTTAGCTTTCCGTTGTCGGTTACCAAATAGTACGTTACCCAGCACTGGCAGTGTAGAACGGGGCGATACCGCTGGTCCCACGATGCTCAAGCCCCTGGATAGGTTTTCTTGCGGAACTGATGCTTTCATTTTATTTCCTCCTGCTTATAATGCCGCATCGCGGCTGTCTTCTGTAGCGGATGACACCTTTGTTAATTGGTGGGCAATTTGCTCTCGGGTGGCTTCTGGATAGACCATCATGTCATAGATGTTTCTTTCCAGATCGGCCAGGGCACTAAGGATATCGTCCCCCTGTCCAAAGAAGTTGAGGGTTCCAGTGCGTAAAGCAACTGCGTGTTGACGATCGACTGATATGTCACTGTTAAGGGTAGCGTCAGGCCATCTCAGCACAATGTTGACCAGCAAGAGCGGGTTCTCGTCCACCGTTCTGATCTCACCGAGTTCCATTGATTCGGTGTAAATATCGGCGGGACCACCGTTCTCGACCGTTTGCTGATAGGCTTGCCGGGCAATAGCCTCTAGCTTGCTTTTGTCAGGAACTTGGCCGTTATGTTCCACCGGCACAGTGACACGAATTGTGCCTATTAGCTCAACCACTGTTTGTCCCATTCTTTTCCTCCAGTATGAATTTGATCCATCGGTGAAGATCAGTACCGTGCAGAAATGCCTCACCGATATCCTTGCCCATCTCGGGATAGGTGATGATGCCTCGACCTAACATTTTCTTTTTGACCTCGGCATAAGCCATTCCTGGCTCCTGACCGAGAACCTCGCCAGTCTCTTTGTCCACGTTGGGTGGGTCGTGATCAGCGACGATGATGATGTCCTTCACCCTCTTGAAGCACTTTGTCCATCGCCTGTCCCACACACCACCTCCACCAAAGGGGGCGACTGCCGGTATTCCCAACTGGTCGAGCAATATCACATCGAGCGGTGCCTCGACGATCAGCAAGTAGTCCCACACCTTACTGATAAGCCGGTTCCAGTTAAAGATGGAACTGCCCTTTGTCCCTGGCACTGCCGTGTAGGTTGGTATCCAGTCCTCTGGCGGGGGATACAGCCATCGTTTCTTGATACCCACACAGCGCGGGGGACTGTTCACGATGACGTTGGGAATTGTCAGCTTGGGCGCGTGTTCATCCCTCCCGATCAGATAGCGCCGAGCGGTGTCCGGTCTGATCCCTCTTGCACCCAAGAAGGCCAATACCTCGTCGTCGAGGCGTCGTGCCGACTCGTGTACATCCTCCATCGAGGGCGGGGGAATGGGCGGCGGTGGTTCTCTACTGATGATGTCAGCACCCCTCTCCAACATATCAACGTGCCCGTACATCCCACCCTTGTCACTTGGTTTGCCAGGGCAGTTAGGACAATCATTGTGCCGACACCACCACCACTCTGCACCGTCCCAGATATGAAAACGTTTGGTCCCTGATCCATTGAATGGGCAAGGACCATGCCACTCACCAGTCCGTCTACTTTGTAATGTAAAACCTGGCAATGGTGGCGTTGACATTGATTTACTACTCCGCTTTCATGTGTGATTGAATACACAACTGGACAGCATGGCCGTCCTCTACGATCTCGCACCAAATGGAGTATGCGATACCACTCCAATCGTACTCGCCCACTGACTCTAACGACGAGCTGCATGTGCACAAGCAACTTAGCAGGGCCAGTATAACAAAAACCAACGCGATTGTCTTTAAGCATTTTTTTATCATGACTTACCTCCTGCCTCGTATTGGCCGAAGGCCAGTCAGTCCTAGAAAGGTGCGGGGCCTGTGAACCCCGCACCCTTCCCTGCTAAAGCTGTTGCCATATCATCCAACGCGGTATCAACTTGATGTCCACCGCGCCTGTCTCTCCAAAGTTCGCGGCCTTTACCACAAACTTGCCATCGTTGCTTAGGGTCTGGTCGTCCAATCGCTCCCGCTGGGTGCTGATCCAGGCTTGGGCTTTGTGGTACGTCGCCCGGCTGTTGTAGGTCTTGCCCTCGTCGTTTTCCTGCTGGACAACAAAGGTGATAATGCCCAAGTTCTCGGTGACGGTCTTGATCGTTTCGAGGTCACGCGCCAGAGCGTTGGCTTGCCCGGCGGCGGCCTCGTACTCCTCACTGTGCGCCAGCTTGTTCACATAGTCGATAACCACAAAGTCGAGGTCGTGCCGCTTGCTTAACCTCAAGATGGTTCGCGCAATCTGTTCCGCTGTCCAGCCGGGGCAGTGGATCTCAAAGCTATCACCAAGTTCTTCATCCACTCGCTCTTTGGCGGCGAGGATAGTCTCGATCTCTTTGTCAGTGAGAGGGATACCAGTCTCGCCCTGCTGGTTCTTTGCCAGCATCCGGTATTGGTCAGCAAGGTGCTCGGCATATCTTGCATCTTTTTGGTATCGCGTCATGTGTCGTGCAATGCGCCGGATGTAGATTTTCAGCGAGGTGTCTTCCAAGTGAAACATCACGCCGGTGAATCCTCGACGTGCGTTATAGTCGAATAGTTGTTGCATCGTGGACGACTTACCCACCTTGCTCTTGGCTGTCCATAGTATCACGTCACCTTCTAGCAAGAAGGGAATCAAGGAATTGAGCTTGGGCCAGGGAAAGCAGACACGAGCTTTGCCCTCCCGGATGTCATCGTGCATCTGCATCAGTTTCTCATGAGCAGTATCACTTCGTTGCCTGATAGTCTGGACGGCATCCTCCTCGTCAGTGATCTGGAGGTTGGTAAATCTGTCAGTGATGACGTCCAACGCCTCTCCTGGATCAAGGTCGTCAGCGGCTTGACGCGCTTCAATGCTGGCCTGTTCGAGTATCCGCTTCTTGTGCCAGTAGCTCACTGCCCCAGCGTAGACTTCCAATGCGTCGGGGTCCACGGACGATGTTGCGGTCGCTACTTCAAACTCGTCCATCCCTACCATCTTGGCGGCTAGTTCGATGGATGTGGTCAGTCCTTTGTCGGCGTTCTCCAGGATGACTTCAAGCAGATCGCGTTGCCGGAGATCACCAATCTTGTGTACTCCCATACTCACCGGGAGGTTGGCTACTCGCTTGAGAACGTCATCTTTAGATTCACCGTGCCTACATACGAGGCCGAACACTAGTCCTTTCTCTGCTTCAGCTTGTCCTAGTCTCATCATTTCTCCTTAGAGTTCTACTGTTACTTCATCGTTGTCGTTGTTGGGCTTTGCCGATGGTGGCTTTTTCGTTGTCTGCTTTGCCAAGTTCATCACGCGAGGGATGATACTGTTGCGTGGCAGTCTCTTTTCCCTCGTCCACTTGATGACACCGTTGGCGATTCGCACTAGGGTGTCATCGCCTACCGTGGCACGAAGGGAGTACCATTGCTTGATTCTGCTCTTGGGGATAATCCCAGCCGCCCGAAGAAGAATGGCGGCAGCACGGTCGCCTTGTGCTTCAACTCGAAACGCCTGATCCCACACGCTAGAGTTGAGCCAAACTACCAACTGCTCGCAGACGGGGCATTGGTTCATATCCTGGCCCACCGGCTCACCACACTGACAGTAGGCAACGTATTCGTCTACCTGGGATGGATCGCAATGATCGTCCAGGTCTTTCAGTAGTTGCTTCAGGTCAAATACAATCAAATCTGAGTTTGAGGCCATTACCTGCTCCTATTCCAAGTTCGTTGTCGTTTACTTGTTTTCTTATGTGTGGTCTGATGATGGCGGGACGTGCCCCCGGTATTTCTCGAATCGCAACGGGACCATAAATTTGGTCGAGAAATTTCTCAATCAGATTGTCGGGTTCCTCGAACCCGACAGCCAGGTCTATGAGTTTCTCGGCCCAGTCTGTGGCGAAGAAGGTCAGAGCATCTTGCTCCCCATTCACAAAGCCGCACGCCTTGGCGTGCTTATCCTTGGATTTTGTCGTGCCGCCCAGGGCTTCACGGGCGCTGTTGATGATGTCCCGTGCCAGATGAGCATAGTTCCGGTTCAGGGCGTTCTTGAATAGTACGTTTTTTTTAGTCATTGAGCAGACCTTTCAGGGCTTTCTGGTTCACTTCATCAGCCGTACCTTCCTCGATGTCTCGAACACTGTGCATCCCATCTTTGTCCTCAACAATTTGCAAGCACCACTTGACTTGACGGCCTACGCGGGTAACAATTCTGTCAGCCGCTCTGTCTGCGTCTACTGTGTCCGTTCCACAGACAAGTAGGACACCCACACGGTCTTTTATTCGGAAGGTTGTCCCCCTTGCAAGTATCTCGCCGGGTTTCCGGTACTTGTCTGTGATTGAACTGACGATCAACGCCGTCCGTACATCGTGCAAAATTTCCTTAACCTTTTCGGGGTCGTCTTGCTTGATAGCATCCTTGAGTGGGGGAACTGCGGCTCTGAACTTGTCCCAATACTCGTTGGTCAGCAAGTGGTCAATCTCAATACCTTTCGCATCGCAGTAGGGTACTACCTTCTCGGAAAAGCCTGTCAGTGTGGTGACATCGCGGGGCTTTACCCCAGCGGCTTTGAGGTATTGCCGGATATGAGTGTATCCGTCGGGGTGTGCTTTCCACAGGCCGGTGCGGGTCAGGTGTGCGACTACCCAGCCTTGGCAGGACTTGAGCACTTCTTTCTTTTTCTCTGTCCGTTCCAGGGAATTGGCGAGGGTCAGTGCTTGGTTCTCTAGCGATTGATCTTTGAGCGGGGTGTCGGGTTCTGCGCTTGCTTTCTGTGCATCCTCAACGATTTGGGCCAGTTCCGTTGCGGTGTTCTCGGCAACTGGTTCGTGGGCATCCTCACCTACGGATTCCGTGAGTTTTTCGGCGGGGGTGGGATCATACATATCCATCTGGTGCTGGCCGATATTCTCCACGTTCATCTCGTAGGTTTGGCCGTTACGGATGACTGTGCGGGTGCTATCTGTTGAATTTTCAACAGATAGATTTTTGCGCCAAATTCCGACAGTCGCATTGTTAATCGCTAATTGCCGTGCAATCTCTCTATCACTCCAGTTCGTCATCTTGAGCAATCGTTCACCGGCCTCCTGCTTCTCGGCCCGGCTCATCGCTTTGCCGTTGGCGACGTTGGCTATGGCGGCGTACACCATAGCATCCTCTAGTGTCCCATCTCTGACATCTGCTTCGATCTCTGTCAGACCAAGGGCATCGTGGGCCTCGACACGATGAAGCCCATCAGCAAGCCACAATGTTCCGTTGTCCTGGAACACGATCACCGGCGGGAACTGAGCACCGCCCTCAATGGCCTCGGCGTAGCTTTGCACTACAGCCTCATCAACTGGTCGTGATTCAAGTTGTACCTCTTGGTCTATGGTTATATCGACAATTTGCACTTTCATTAGCTTTTTCTCCTTTTGTGATTGATTTTTACCCAAAACGAAAAAGCCCCACAGGAACAGCGTCAGCTACGCATATAGGTATGCGTATAGACTCTGTCCGGTGGGGCTATCTTGCAGCTACTGGCAGCTCTCTGGCCGCTCTCTTGCCGCTACTTGCCCTCGTATTTAATTGTCTTGGAGCTTTAGGTCCTCACTGGGACTCACTCCATAGCAAGCGCCGCCAGGTCTTCCAAATCAAATTGGATTTTTTCGCGGTTCGCTGGGTTCTCTACAGTTAGACAACCCGATGCCAGCTCGAATAGTATTTTCTTGCTGACTTTGCCATTGTTGCGGATTAGCATCCGCATTTTGCCAGTACGTGCGTCGAACTCAGTATCTACTGGCAAGTGGTTGGCAGCCTCTAGTCTCTGCTGCCATTCCTCAAGAGAGCGTTTGCTCCCCTCGTCTGGTAGACGGATCGCCTGGACAAGTAAACAAGTTCCGCTATCAGCTTCGATAAGGGAACTTGTAATTTCAACTATATGTGTACCATATTGCACTCGCGTGAATACATTTTTTTTCCACGCCTTTTCGATGACAGCATCAAACACAGAATGGGCTTTCGCATCCATAGCTTGACGTGCCCTTGTTGCTACTTTGTTTTCAAACATTACGTTTCCGTCTGCTCCAAATAGAATGATGGCGTTTTGTTGATTACTCAATATGAACGAGAAATCATCTACCATTTGGAGCAAATCTTGTTGTTGCTCTTTAACCTTTGTCTGAGCTTTTGTTGCGGCTCGTTCTTTATTTGCGTTATTCAGATAGGTGACAGAGGCAATCACAAAAAACAATAACACAGCTACAAGGTTCGGTTGTGGATATTCAAGTACCATCATTTCAATTATGATAATAACAATACTACTTAGACCAGCCATGGCAAAGCTGGCCCAGGGTTGCAATATCGAACTGGATACAATGATAGGAATCGCAAACGTTACTAGTCCACGGTGCGGTATGTGAGATGCTATATCTGAAACTATACACAGAGCCAACAAGCATAACGAAAACAGCCAGCCAGAAAACTGGCTGACTCGTTGATTGAGCCAGTAAAATCCTGGCATTACAATTATCAAAATAGCGGCACTGATGTACAGTATTGCCTTTTCGTTAGTAATCCAGTAGTTAGATACATCCAGCCCTAGCATATCACATAGAATCGTCAATCCAAGGGCTGCAACTCCGACGCCAGTGAATACTAACGTTAAGATGTTGATGGTCTTTTGTTTTGTATCACTGATAGTGTCAGTGATTTGAAATTGAAGGGATTGGGAGAATCCAAACATTTATCTGTACCTCAGTGTATTCAATGTTGAATAAAAAAAAGGCAGGAGCAAATTTCTTGCCCCGCCTTTGGCAACCGTGCCAATTAGTATAGCATAGTCAAAGTGTCGCGTCAATAAATAATAGACTAAAAAAAACGTAACCGTTCAGGGGGTATAACGCCCCCGATGACTTATCCAACAATCACAGTGTCTCCTGGGAGTAGGGATGGAGCTTGCCTACCCCAATTTGCTGCGTCACAGGCTTCAACGAGATAGTCGAGAA